>JBDSLQ010000391.1:0-2723 GCA_039916285.1 Caldimonas sp. | reverse complement strand
CGGCGCCGTGCCTCCGCTGGCGATGTTGGACTGCGAGTACGCGACGCCGACCTGGGCTGCAGCCGAGGGCGACGATGCCAGCGCGACGGCGCTGCTGATCGTGCCGCTGACCGTTTGGGTGGCCGCGGCGGCGACGCCGTCAGTGACTCGGACGGTGTAGCTGAACAAGCCCGCCGTCGTCGGCGTTCCCGACACCGCGCCCGTCCCGGCGTTCAGCGTCAGCCCCGCAGGCAACGCCCCGGCGCTGATCGAGTAGGCATAAGGCGCAGTGCCGCCGCTCGCGCTGTTGGCTTGCGAGTAGGCGACGCCGACCTGCCGCACTGCCGCCGGCGTCGAGGCCAGGGTCAGCGCTGCGGCGATCGTTCCGCTCAGCGTCTGGAACGCCGTGGCCGCCGCGGCGTCGGTGACTCGCACGGTGTAGCTGAACGCACCCGCCGTCGTCGGCGTGCCGCTGACGAGGCCGGTGCCGGCGTTGAGGGCGGTTCCCGCCGGCAGCGCGCCGGCGCTGATCGCGTAGGTGTAGGGCGAGGTTCCGCCGCTCGCCACGTTCGATTGCGAATAGGCGACGCCGACCTGCCGGGCCGACGACGGTGTCGAGCCGAGCGCCAGACCCGCGGCAATGACCAGCGTGTAGGTCCGCACGCCGACGGCGCCGACCGAATCGGCGACGCCAATCGAGAACGTCGTGCTGCCGGCGACGGTGGGCGTGCCGCTGATCGTCCCGCCGGTGGACAGCGAGAGTCCGGCCGGCAGCGAGCCGCTGACGACGCTGTAGGTGTAGGGCGCGGTGCCGCCCGAGGTCGCGAGGGTCTGGCTGTACGGCGTTCCGGTCGCCCCTGCCGGCAGCGAGGCGTTCGTGACCGTCAGCGTGCAATTGCTGCCCGCGGCGTTGACGATCACCTGGACGTTGCCGGTGCCGGTGGCGGCCGTGCTGTCGGTGACGGTCACCGAGACCGTGTAGTTGCCATTGGTGCCGCAGGTCGTTCCGCTCATCGTTCCGTTGCTGGCCAGCGTCAGCGCCAGCGGCAGGCCGGAGTTGGCGACGAAGGTGTACGGTCCGACGCCGCCGGCCCCGGTGGCGATGACGGCGCTGTAGGCGATGCCGCGGATCACGTGCGGCGGGTTGGCGTCGACGACGGTCGGTGCTGCCTGCGCCAGCGTGCCCGTCAACGCGAGGCCCAGCAGCGCCGAAGCGACGCGCAACACTGTGCGGATGAGCGAATTGCGGGCAAGCATGGGCGGCATCTCGGCGGTTGCAGACCGCACCAATGTGCCCTTGAGGGCGATGCAGCGATGCCCCGAAAAGCACCCCAAACCTCACGTTCCTGCGCCTACCGGCGCGAGCGGCAGGCACGGAGGCCTCCAGCGGTCAAGGCCGCTGTGGCGCGGGCTTCACGCCGGTGTGACGATTGCCTCGAGCCAGTCGGCCGCCGCGTGGGCGAGGGCCCGAACACCGAGCGGAAGGCCGCCTTCGTCGATGTAGAAGAGAGGCGAATGATTGGGCGGCGCCGTCGCCGGGTCCTGTGCCGTCGGCGTGATGCCGATGAAGAAGAAGAGGCCCGGCACGACGTGCTGGTAGAAAGAGAAGTCTTCCGACCCGGTCACCTTCGGCATCAGTTTCACATGCGCCTTGCCGGCCACGCGCTCGAGCGTCGGCAGCATCGCTTCGGTGAGCTCGGCGTCGTTCACGGTGACCGGATAGTTCTTGGTGATGCACACCTCGCAGCCGGCACGGGCAGCGCGCGAGATGTGCTCTGCGGTGTCCCTGACG
Organism: Caldimonas sp.; assembly: GCA_039916285.1. Lineage (GTDB taxonomy): Bacteria > Pseudomonadota > Gammaproteobacteria > Burkholderiales > Burkholderiaceae_C > Schlegelella_A. Next base: position 952 of record JBDSLQ010000391.1, on the reverse strand, counting down.
CGCTCGTGCACGTCGTCGCGCATGGCTTCGTCGAAGGTGCGGATCGTGCCGCGCAGCTCGACCGAATCGGGAATGATGTTCTCGCGCACGCCGCCCTTGATCGCGCCGACGGTGACGACGACCGGCTCGCGCGCGATGTCGACCTGGCGGCTGACGATCGTCTGAAGGCCGAGCACGACCTGCGCCGCGGTGACGATCGGATCGACGCCGCGCCATGGCATCGCGCCATGCGTCTGCCGGCCGGCGACGGTAATTCGAAAGGTGTCGGCGCTGGCCATCGCCGGCCCGGCGCGGTAGCCGATTGCGCCGATCGGCAGCATCGACGTGACGTGCAGGCCGAAGATCACGCCGGGCGCGGGATTTTCGAGCGCACCCTCCTGGATCATCAGCTTGGCGCCGCCTTCCTCACCGGCCGGCGGCAGCTCCTCGGCCGGCTGGAAGATGAACTTCACCGAGCCGGTGAGGCGGGCGCGCAGGCCGGCGAGCACCGTCGCCACGCTCATCAGGATCGCGACGTGGGCGTCGTGGCCGCAGGCGTGCATGACGCCGACCGGCTCGCCGTTCCACGTCGTTCGTTCCTTCGAGGCGAACGGCACGTCGGCGCGCTCCTCGACCGGCAGGCCGTCCATGTCGGCGCGCAAGGCGACCACGGGCCCGGGCAGCGAGCCGCGCAGCAGGCCGACGACGCCGGTGACACCGACCTGGGTGCGAACCTCGTCGAACCCCAGCTCGCGCAGGTGCGCGGCGACGATGGCGGCGGTGCGGACCTCGCGGTTGCCGAGCTCCGGGTGGGCATGCAGGTCGCGCCGCCAGGCGATCAGCTGCGGCTGGTTCGCGGCGACGGCGGCATCGATCTCGGCGGCGAGTCGGTTGGCGGCAATGCGGCTGGAATGCACGGCGTCTCCTGAGGCGATGGACCGATTGTCTGCGCCCGGAGGGGAGCGCCGGCCGG
>JBDSLQ010000390.1:0-3288 GCA_039916285.1 Caldimonas sp. | reverse complement strand
TGCCGCTCGACAACGGCGCGCGGATCAGCGTCGCCATCCGCGTCGACGCCGCCGCGCGCAGCGCCGAGATCGATTTCACCGGCACCTCGGCGCAGCTCGCGAACAACTTCAACGCGCCGACCGCGGTCTGCATGGCCGCCGTGCTGTACGTCTTTCGCACCCTGGTCGACGACGAGATCCCGCTCAACGCCGGCTGCCTGAAGCCGATCAAGGTGATCATTCCCGAAGGCTCGATGCTCAACCCTCGCCCGCCGGCGTCGGTGGTCGCGGGCAACGTCGAGACCTCGACCTGCATCACCAACGCGCTGTACGGCGCGCTCGGCGTGCTCGCGTCGTCGCAATGCACGATGAACAACTTCACCTTCGGCAACGCGCGCCACCAGTACTACGAGACGATCGCCGGCGGCTCGGGCGCCGGGCTCGTCTTCGACGGTGCCGGCCGCGCGATCGGCGGCTTCGACGGCACCTCGGTCGTGCAGACCCACATGACGAACTCGCGCCTGACCGACCCCGAGGTGCTCGAGTTCCGCTTTCCGGTCCGCCTCGACAGCTTCGAGCTGCGCGCCGGCTCGGGCGGCGCCGGGCGCTGGCGCGGCGGCGACGGCGGCGTGCGGCGCGTCCGCTTCCTCGAGCCGATGTCGGCGTCGATCCTCTCGAACGGGCGCCACGCCGGCGCCTTCGGTGCGGCCGGCGGCAGCGCCGGTCAGCCGGGCATCAACCGCGTCGAGCGCGCCGACGGCAGCGTCGAGCCGCTCGACCACATCGCCAGCGTCGAGATGGCCGCCGGCGACGTGTTCGTGATCGAGACGCCGGGCGGCGGGGGCTGCGGCAAGACCTGATTCCCAGCGGGCGCGAGAACGGCGACACTCGGCCATGGCCATCCTGCACCTGCCCCTTTCGCGCCGCTGTGCGGCCCTGCTCGCGGTCTCGATAGGCGTCGCGGCGCCTTTCCTGGCCAGCCACCGGGCCGCCGCCGCCGACGCGGCCCTGGCGCCGTTCGGCGCCTCGGGCGGCGCGCCGCAGGCGCCCTGGAAAGTCGTCGGCCTGCCGCAGCAGACCAAGCCCTTCACACGCTTCTCGGTGGTCGAGATCGACGGCAAGCGCGCCGTCAAGATCGAGTCCGACCTGTCGTACGGCAACATCGTTCATCCGCTGAAGGAAGTCGCCGCGCCGGCCCAGCTCAGCTGGCAATGGCGGATCGAGAAGCCGATCGAGACCGCCGACCTGCGCGAGAAGCGCGGCGACGACACGGCGGTCAAGGTCTGCGTCTTCTTCGACCTGCCGATCGACAGCGTGCCGTTTACCGATCGCCAGCTTCTGCGCCTCGCCCGCGGCAAGACCAGCGATCCGGTGCCGACCGCGACGGTCTGCTACGTCTGGGATGCCAAGCTGGCGGCCGGGACGACGCTCGACAACGCGTTCACGCGCCGCATGCGCTATATCGTGCTCCAGTCGGGAACCGACCGCCTCAACAAGTGGGTCGCCGAGAAGCGTGACGTCGGCGCAGACTTCATGAAGCTGTTCAAGGACGAGAGCCCGACCGTGCCGCCGATCGTAGGCATCGCCGTCGGTGCCGATACCGACAACACGCAGAGCAAGAGCGTTGCATACGTGAGCGGCATCACGCTCGAGTAGCGGAGCCCCGCTCCTCGTTCAGCGGGGGGCGTGTACTGGCGCTAGTCGCGCGGGCGGAACGAGATCTCGATCGTCGGCGGGATGGTGCCGTCGACATCCCTCGGCAGCACCTCGGTCTTGTCGATCGCGCGCAGCACGGTCTGGTCCCAGACCGCAGAGCCGCTGCTCTTGACGAGCTTCCTGCCGACGATGGTGCCGTCGGGGGCGACGCGCACCTCGACCGTCGCCGCCGGGTTGCCGTCGAGCGCAGCGGTGAGGACGATGTTGGGCTTGACTCGCGCCTTGATCCGCCCGGCATAGCCCGAGGACGGCCCCGAGGTGCGCGCTGCCGTGCCGGCGGCCAGCGGGTCGTCGCTGCTGCCGGCATCCTTCATCATCTTGCGCAGGTTGGCCTCGCGGATCGCCGCCTGGCGCGCTTCGTCCGCCTTCGCCTGCTCGGCGAGCTTCTTCTGCTCGGCCTGCTCGGCGAGTTGCTTCTTCTCGGCTTCGAGCCGCCTGGCCTCGGCGCGTTGAGCCTCGTCGCGCTTGGCGTCCGCGCGCTTCTTGAGCTCGATCTGGCGCGCCGCCTCGACGCGCTCGGCTTCGTCCTTGCGGGCGCGCTCGCGCGCCGCCCGCTCGATCGCGATCTGCGCGTCGGCGCGCGGCGCCGGCGCGGGCTCGGGCTCGGGCTTGACGAAAGGCGCAGGCTTCGGCTGCAGCACCGGCTCGGGCTTCGGCGGCGGCGTTGCCTCGGCGGCGGGCGGCGGCCTCGGCTCCGGCGGCGTGGCGGCGCGCGGTGCCGCCGCCTGCGGCACGGACGACCACAGCTCGGCGACGACGCCTTCGGGCTCGCTCGCCTTCCAGTTGACGCCGAAGGTCAGCGCGACGATCAAGAGGACGTGCGCCAGGATCGCCAGGGCGAGCCCGGAGCGCATGCCGGGCGGTTGCTGCGGCGCGAACAGGTCGCGTTCGAGGACGGCAGCGTTCATCGGCTTGGCTCTCGATCCGCGCTCAGCCGCTGCGCTGGCTCTTGACCGAGAGGCCGACGCGCTGGATGCCCGCGCGCTGAAGCGCGTCCATCACCTTGACCACGGATTCGTAGCGAACGTTGCGGTCGGCGGAAATGACGACAGGCGTCGTCTCGACGCCGGCCTGCGCAGCCCGCACGCGCGCGGCGACGTCGCCAAGCGCGAGCGGCGCGACGTCCTTGCCGTCGACGCGCAGGCGCAGCGCCTCGTCGGCGCCGACGACCAGCTCGATGACATGCGGGTCGCTGCGCTGGCGTGCCTTGCCGACCGTCGGCAGGTCGACGACGCCGGCGGTGATCAGCGGCGCGGTCACCATGAAGATGATCAGCAGCACCAGCATGACGTCGATGAACGGGACCATGTTGATCTCGCTGATCGTGCGGCGGCGCATGCCGCGGTGGAGGACGGCGGGCATGGCTCAGCGCGTCGCGGTCACCGCGGGCGGCGCGGGCACCGGCGCCGGCATCGCGCCGGCGTTTCTCTGCAGGATGTTGGAGAACTCCTCGATGAAGCTCTCGAGCTGGCCGGCGATGCGGTCGATGTCGCGCGCGAAGCGGTTATAGGCGATCACCGCCGGAATCGCCGCGAACAGGCCGATCGCCGTCGCGACGAGCGCCTCGGCGATCCCGGGCGCGACGGTGGCGAG
>JBDSLQ010000389.1:0-7186 GCA_039916285.1 Caldimonas sp. | reverse complement strand
GCGTTCGCCAAGGCCGAGCCGATCAAGTCGCTCCTGTTCGCGGCAGCGGCCGGGGCGCTGCTGATGGGTCTCGTCAGCCTGATGGTGCGAACCGACGAATAGCGCCGGGCCTTACCGTCCGCTACCTCGCCGGCACCGGCGAGTGCTGCAGCGCCCATTCGCCTGGCGCTGGTTGCGTCGCGGTGACCCACAGCTCGTGGGCATCGTTGCCCGCATCGACGCAGACGAACATCGCCGAAGTGCGCGTCCGCCTGACGATCGCCTTGCCGAAAGCCCACTTCACGTTCTGGTCGCCGAGAAGCTCGGACACGTAGCTCGAGATGAGCGTCGCGCACGGGCACTCCACCAGAAACCGCTCCTTCGACGTGATGACTTCCACGATGATGACCCGGGCCCATCGTAGGCGCCCGCGTCGGCTGCGCCACCTGTAAGAGTTGACATGCGCGAACGCCGGCGGCGCGGGCCGGGTCTCGCCGGCGCCGGGCGCGCGGCCGGGTGGTCTGCGTCAGCGGCCGCGCGGCGGCGTCGACGGCGTGTCGGCGCAGGGGCCCGGCGGCCACTGGGGCGTGCACTGCTCCTTGCGCTCCGCCGTGGCCGCGCACGCGCCGAGGACCGCTAGCAGGACGACCGAGATCAGGATCTTCGCCATGCCCGCAATGTAGCGCGTCGACTGCGCGCGCCGATCACGGCGCGGCAGCGCTGACCGTGTCGGCGACGTCGACCCATTCCGCGCCGGCGAGGCGGGCGAGCCGTTCCGGAGCGATGCGGAGCGCGTGATGGGTGTCGCCCGCCGCTGGAACGACGATGTCGAATCGGCGCAGAGAGACGTCGGCGTAGACGCGCAGCGGCTGCGGCAGCCCGAACGGGCAGACACCGCCGACCGGATGGCTCGTCGCCTCGAACACCTCGCCGGCATCGAGCATCTTGGCCTTGGCGCCGAAGCGGACCTTGTACTTGCGGTTGTCGAGGCGCGCCTCGCCGCCCATCACGAGCAGGACGGCGTCGCCATGCAGGCGCAGCGACAGCGTCTTGGCGATCCGCGCGGGCTCGACGCCGTGCGCCGCCGCGGCCAGGGCGACCGTCGCGGTACTCGTCGTCGCCTGGAGGATTTCGATGTCGGGGGCGTGCTCGGCAAGGAAGGCACGTACGGATTGCAGACTCATGGGTGCATCGCTCTCCAGGGAAGGCAGCCTCCTGCATAGGCACTGCGTCAAATTGGGCACTTGCCGCGCCGGTCTCGAGCACGACGGACGAATGGCCTTGAACTATTAGACTACTTCGACGACGGTGAGAACGTGATGAGCACCCAGCCCTTGCCCCAGACGTTCAATCGCAGGGCGACCCCGCGCAAGGCGGTCCGCCTGGCGGCGACCGTCGTCTACGGCGACGCGTCCCGGGTCGTCCAGACGTGGGACCTGGGCCGCGACGGCATGTGTCTGCTGGCACCGCGACCGATCGCGCCCGGCACTCGCTGCTCGATCACCTTCGAGGTGCCGCTCGGCGCCGAACGGGTCGGCATCACGGCAGCGGCGAAGGTCGTCTATTCGTCCTATTCGGCGGCGGGCGAATTCAAGATCGGCGCGATGTTCACCGACCTCGACGAAGGCGCGGCACTCGTTCTCGGCAGGTTCGTCGCCGACGCCTGAGGGGCGGCTCGCGGGGCGCGCGACATCGTCGCGAGGGACAAGGCCCAGACGGCGGCGGTGAAGAGGGCCATGCCGACCGACGCGAAGCCGACCAGCACGACGCCACCCTCCCACGGTCGGCTGAACGCGGCAAAGCCGGCAGCGGCGACTATCCCGGTGCCCATCGACCAGACGCGGCCGCGCGCGGTCGCGAATTCGCCGAGCGCCAGCGCGTAGCTGGCGAGAAAGACGAGGGCGAGGACGAGCTGCTCCGGTCCCATTGTTCTTGCGATCTCGACGACTTCACGCATCTCGTGCTCCGGCTTCGGCTGAGTGCAGGATGCCGGCGTGCCGGCGCGCACGCAACGCCTGTCACAAGTGCATCGGCGTCCCCGTGGTTCGCATCACACTCCTGGTTGCCGCGCCGCCACAGCCCCGCGATCGGGGGATGCCGAAGGCGGAAAGCTCAGGGCCGAAGGCGATCGCCGGGCGCGCGCGACGGCACAGCGCGCGGGCGTCTGGCGACGGGCCTGCCGGTGTCGAGGTACGGCACTGCGGCGGGCGCGACGCGCAGGCGCGTGATGAGACTGGCGGTGATCTCGCGACTCGCGGCCGAAGACGTCGCCCGCAGCCGCCGCAGCAGCGATTTGGTCGCCGTGAGGGCGACGGGTGCGCGGCCGGTGCCGTCGAGGTCGGCGAAACAGCCGTTGATGCCGAAGAAGATGTTCTCCGCCATGCTTTGCAATGCGCCGACCGGGCCCGCGAAGTCGCCGATCGGCAGCAGGCCCATCTCCTCGTTGGTCAGCGTCAGCGCCTTGCGCGCCGCGAGCTGGTAGACATGGGGCGCCATGGGCTCGATGTTGCGATCGGCGCGATCGAGCGCGACGACCAGATCACGAAGCTGCTTGATCCTGGCGTTCATGGCGTCTCCCAACAAGCGTTTCCTGCCCCCTTCGATTCGGCGCGTCCGGCACCCTCTTGAGTGCTCTGATGCACGAATCGATACCCGCGATCGTCAAAAGCAACTCCGAGGCCAACTAGTGCCGCGTCGATGGGTCAACGCCTCGCCACGGCGCGCCGCGTACCGTCCGTGTCGACGTTCTTGCACGAGTCCCCCTGCAACCGCCACTTACGTCACGACAGGGGCGGGCATGACGACATGCAAGAGACAACCACTCGGCCAGCGTGCGTTCCCGGCCTACAGGGGCGTCATCCCGCCTCCGACGATCTGCGCTCGAGACGGCGCCCAACATGCCCGCGGGCGTCGGGTGGTCCGCACGCCGAACCACCTGTCGCCGCCGCCGGCGGCGCATGAAACGGAGACATCGTCATGTCCGAATCCAATCCGAAGAATCTCGATCCGATCACGAAGGCTCCCGGCGCCCACCCCGTGGGCACGGGTGTCGGTGCCGCCGGCGGCGCCGTCACGGGCGCTGCCATAGGGTCGGTCGTCGGCCCGCTCGGCACGATCGCCGGCGGCGTCGTCGGCGCGATCGTGGGCGGCCTCGCCGGCAAGGAAGTGGCCGAGAACGCGAACCCGACCGAAGGCGGTGAGCCGAGCGAGCACAAGCTCGGAACGGGGATCGGGGCAAGCGGCGGAGCGCTCGCGGGTGCCGCGGTCGGCTCGGTGGCCGGCCCGCTCGGCGCAGTCGCCGGCGCCGCCATCGGCGGCCTCGCCGGTGGCGCGGCCGGTGAAGGCGCCGCGGAGGTCGTCAATCCGCACGCCGACGACCGGCTCGACAAGCACCACCTCGGCACCGGCGTCGGTGCCGGCGGAGGCGCCCTCGCCGGCGCCACGGTGGGGGCTGCGGGCGGACCGATCGGGATGGCGGCCGGCGCCGCGATCGGCGCGGTCGCAGGCGGCATGGCTGGCCGCGGCACCTCCGAAGTCGTCAATCCGAAACGCGGCGACGACCTCGCCGATCACAACCTCGGCACCGGTGCAGGCGCTGGCAGTGGTGCGCTCGCCGGCGCGGCTGCCGGCTCGATCGCCGGGCCGGTCGGGATGGCTGCAGGGGCGGCCCTCGGCGCAGTGACCGGCGGCCTCGCCGGTCGCGGTGCGGCGGAGGTCGTCAACCCGAAGGCGGGCGATGCCGATCGCGAGCATCACCTGGCCAAGGGCGTCGGCGCGTCCGGCGGGGCACTCGCGGGCGCCGCAGCGGGCGCTGCGGGAGGTCCGATCGGCATGGCGGCCGGTGCTGCGATCGGCGCGGTCGCTGGCGGTCTCGCCGGCAAGGGTGCCGGTGAGGTGGTCAACCCCAAGCGGGGCGACGAACTCGGCGACCATCACATGGGCACCGGCGTCGGTGCCGGCGGCGGCGCCCTGGCGGGCGCGGCGCTCGGCGCCGCGGGCGGGCCGGTCGGCATGGCGGCGGGCGCGGTCATCGGCGCGGCGGCGGGCGGCCTGGCCGGCAAGGGCGCGGCGAAGGTCGTCAACCCGGCCGACGAGGACCGCTACTGGAGCGACGCGTACAAGCGGGCGTCGTACTACGACGGCCGCCTGGCCTACGACGACTATCGCCCCGCGTACGGGCTCGGCTACAACGCGCGCGGTGCCCACACGGGCAGCTTCGAGCAAGCCGAGCGCCAGCTCAGCCAGGACTGGAATGCGACCAAGGGCGCGTCGCGCCTGACCTGGGAGCAGGCCAGGGTCGCGGCACGCGATGCGTGGGAGCGCGCCACGCGTTGAAGACTCCCGACTGAAGAGCCATACCGGGCTCGGCCGACGACGTCGGTCGGGCCCGGATCGTTTATCCCCGCGGCGTCAGCGTAGCTTCGCCGCCTCGCTCTCCATCTGCGCGACCAGCCGATCCATCTGGTCGATGACCGCCTGAATCGTCGCCCGTTGCGTCAGGTCGACGCCCGCCGACTTGAGCTGCTTCATCGGATGGTCGCTGCCGCCACTCTTCAGCAGCGTCAGGTAGCGGTCGGTGGCGGCCTTGCGCGATTCCGCCGAGCCGCTGGTCATCGCAGCATAGAGCTGCGCGGAAGACGCGAAGCAGGTCGCATATTGATAGACGTAGTACGGCGAGTTGAAGAAGTGCGGGATGCGCGCCCACGTCCACTTGTAGAAGTCGTCGACGGTGACGGCGTCGCCCCAGTAGTCCTTGAGTACGCCGGCGTAGAGGTGGTTGAGCACGTCGGTCGTCAGCGGCTGATCCTTCTCGACCAAGCGGTGCGCGCGAAGCTCGAAGTCGGCGAACAGCACCTGCGTATAAAAGGTTCCGACGATCGAATCGACGGCGTGCTGCAGCAGCAGGAAGCGCTCCTTCGGATCGCTCGTCTGTTTGAGCAAGTGGTCGAGGAGGAGGCGCTCGTTGGTCGTCGACGCCAACTCGGCGACGAAGATCGTGTAGTTGGCGGTCGCGAACGGCTGCGCCTCGTGCGACAGCACGGTGTGCATCGCGTGACCGGCCTCGTGGGCTAGCGTGAACGCGGCGTCGAGAGTGTCGTTGTAGTTCATCAGCAGATACGGGCCGACGCCGTAGACGCCCGCCTGGTAGGCACAGCTGCGCTTGCCGTCGTTCTCGTAGACGTCGATCCGTCCGCCCGAGACGAAGCGCTTGTACTTCGTCACGTAGTCGTCGCCGAGCGGCGCCACCGAGGCGAGCGCGAGGTCGCGTGCCTGCTCGAAGGGATAGGCCTTGTCGCTGCGGTAGATCGGCTGGAAGGAATCGTAGAGGTGATAGCTCGGCAGGCCGAGCAGCTTCTGGCGCAGGCGCGCGTAGCGCTGAAACGGCGCCGCGCCGGCGCGCGTCGCTTCGATCAGCGTCTCGACGACGACGCGCGGGATCGCATTGCCGTCGAGCGCCGCGTCGAGCGTGGTCTCGAAGTTCCGGGCCCGGGCGACGAACCAGTCGCGCTGCAGGGTGCTGTTGTAGATCGCCGCGTACGTGTTCGCCGTCGCGCCGAAAGTCCCGAGGTGGGCTGCCGCCGCCTTGCCGCGATCGAGCTGGTTGCGATTCATCTCGAGCAGCGCGCTGTAGTTCCCGGGGCTCAAGACGACGTCGCTGCCGTCCCCGAGGCGCAGGGTCGGGAACTTGATGTCGGACGTGCTCAGTTCCTGGTAGATCGTGCGCGGCGCATTGTTGAACTGGCCGGCGAGCGACATCAGACGCTCGCCCTTGTCGTCGAGCACGTGAGCCTTGAGACGATAGGCGTCGACGATAGAGAACCTGTACGGCGCGAGCGCCGGCGTCTGCGCGATCCAGTTCGTTGCCGTCGCTTCCGGGATCTTCAGCAGCTCCGGCGTGAACCAGGCCGACGCGGTGTCGAACCTGGCGTAGACCGCACTCATGCGCTGGGAACGGCCGGCGACTGCCTGATCGCGGGTGTCGACGTCGCGCTGCAGCTGGGAGTAGCCATAGAGCCGATTCACGAGCTTTCCGATCACATCGAACGACTGGTACGCCTTCAGCAGCGCCTGCGGACCTTGCCCGAGCGTGCCTTGCAGCTTGGCGAATTCGTCGATCCGCGTCTCCATCTCCTTCATGCCCTCCTCCCACGCCGCCCAGCTCGGGTAGATGGGCGAGAACTCCCAGCGGAACTCGGCCGGGATCTCGGCGCGGTTGCGCGTGCTCGGCTTGGCGGCGAGCGCGGCGGTGGTGACGGCGGCGGCGCACAAGGCACCGGTGATGGCGATGGACATCTTCACGAGCGAACAGGGATGGGAAAGACAGGATCCTAAGTCGGTTTACGAGCACCGACGCAACGGGTAGCCTTGCCCCGGCCAGCGAGCGAAGGTCGTGCAAGGGGCACGATGCGCTCGCCAAGGAGGCCGCCATGCCAGTTCGCAGCGTCGCCGGAACCGATCTCGCCTATGCGCTCGTCATCTTCGACGAGAAGGGGAACGAAAGACCGGAACCCGACGGCTCTCTCCTGAGCGAAACGATCGCCCAGCGCGTCGCCGACCCGACGCGCCCGATCACCGATGTCTTCTTCACGGCCCATGGCTGGCAGGGCGACGTGCCGGCGGCGATCGCCCAGTTCGATCGCTGGATCGCCGCGATGGCCGCGCAGGAGGCCGATCGCGCCACGGCCGCGCAGCGCCCGGGCGGCTTCGCGCCGCTCATCGTCGGCCTGCACTGGCCGAGCCTGCCCTTCGGCGACGAGAACGCGCCGGCGGGCGCACCGGCGTTGCTCTCGGGAGGAGGTGGCGCCGCCGTGTCGCAAGCGGAGGTCGACGCCTGGGCGGCGCGCATCGCCGACACGCCGCGCGCGCGTGCGGCGATCCGTACCGTTCTCGAAGCGGCGCAACAGGAGAGCGGCGCGGCGGCGCCCTCCCCGGCGCTGCTCGACGCCTACGCGGCGCTGTTCGCCGAGTCGGGCCTCGCCGCGCGCGGCAGCGCAGCGGCGCCCGGCGCGGATCAGGAGGGCTTCGACCCGGCGGCGATCATCGCCCAGAGCGGCGCCGCCGGCGCCGCCAGGCCGGCGACGCGGCTGCTCGGCATCGGCGACACGATCGGCGGCCTGTTCCTCTCGCCGATGCGCCAGCTCTCGTTCTGGAAGATGAAGGACCGCGCCCGCGAGTTCGGCGAGACCGGCGCCCACACGCTGCTCGC
>JBDSLQ010000388.1:0-4795 GCA_039916285.1 Caldimonas sp. | reverse complement strand
GGCTGGACGATCGGCGACCTCGACACGCACGACGTGCTGTGCCGGCAGTTGTGCAACGGCTCGGGCGCGGTCGTCGTCGCGGTCGACTACCGCATGGGCCCCGAGCACCCCTTCCCCGCCGCCGTCGACGACTGCTTCGCCGCCACGCAGTGGGTCCGCGACGCGGCGCGCGAGCTCGGCGTCGACGCGACTCGGCTCGCCGTCGGCGGCGACAGTGCCGGCGCCAATCTCGCCGCCGTCGTCGCCCTCCTGGCGCGAGATGCCGGCGACCTGCCGATCGCCTACCAGCTGCTCATCTATCCGGCCACCGACATGCGGCGCCAGCACGCGTCGCACACGACCAACGGCCGTGGCTATCTGCTCACGACCGAGACGATCGCGTACTACCACGATCACTACATCGCCGACCCGGCGCACGATCTCGACTGGCGTGCCTCGCCGCTCCTGCACGCCGACCTGGGCCGGCTGCCGCCCGCGCTCGTTCTCACCGCCGGGTTCGATCCGCTCCGCGACGAGGGCCTCGAGTACGCCGACCGCCTCGTCGCAGCGGGCAACCGCGCGGCGTACGTCTGCTTCGAACGGCAGATTCACGGCTTCATCACCATGGGCAAGGTCATCGACGAAGCGAATTCCGCAGTGACGTTCTGCGCCGCCGAGCTTGCGCGCGCCCTCGCACGCTGAGCCGCTGCCAAGCGCGCGCGCGAGGCGCAGAATCGAAGCCCTGTCGTCGGCCGCCGGCGCGGCCGCGAGGAGACGCCATGAAGACCTTGCTTTCCCTTTCCCGCACCCTGCCGATCGCCGCCGCGATCGGCCTTTCCGCCAGCCTCGTCTGCGAACCCGCCGCGGCCGGGCGAACCGGTGGCGGCGGCCGCGTCGTCGCGGCCGGCGGCTGGCACGGCGGCGCCGGCCACCACCGCGGCGGCCATTGGGTGCACCACGGCCATCGCGGCCCTTACTGGCCGGGCGCGTACTGGGGCGGCATCGGCCTGGGTCTCGGCATCGGCGCCGTGGGCTATTACGGCGGCTACTACGGCAACTACTGGGGGCCGTACTACCGCGCGTACCACGACGACCCGCCGCTCGTCGTCACGCCCGTCTACGGCAGCGTCGAGCCCGGCGCGCCGCGCACCGGACAGCCGGTGCCGCACGCGGCGGCACCCGACCCGATCTTCTATCCGAAGAACGGGCAGGGTGCGGAAGCGACCGAGTCCGATCGGCGCGAGTGCAACCGCTGGGCGACGACGCAGGCGGGCGCGATGGCCGATGCCAGCATCTTTCAGCGCGCCACGCTCGCCTGCATGGAAGGCCGCGGTTACACGGTCAGATAGCGCGGCGCATCGCGCCGCGCAGGCGCGCCTTCGCGCCCGCGTGACCGATTGCGCGTGCGCCGTCGTTGCGCGCCGAAAGGCCCCACGGAATGCCATCGATGCTCGCGAGAATCGCCAGCGACGCCGCGCCCCATCCGGGCCGCGACGCGATCCGCCGGCGAGGGCCTGGGAGTGGCAAAGAGCGAGACGATCCCCGAGTCACAGTTCGAGAAGACCTTTCGTCTCGTCTGCCGCCTCGACGATGCCGATATCGACTATGTGCGCGACACCGCGGAGTGGATCCGCCGTTGCGTCGCCCGCGTTCTGGCGGTGAAGCCTTCGGCGACGGCCAACGACGTCGCGCCGATCGTCGTCGACATGAGCACGCGCGGGCGCTGGCGCCTGATGCGCCCGGAGACGGTCGGCAAGCAGATCGCCATGCCGGCCCCGCCGCCGCAAACCGAATGAGCGCTCCACGGCGTCGCCTCTCTGTCGTTGCCGCAGCCGCGTTGCTCGCGGCGCCGTGCATCGGCGCCGGCGCCGGCGCGCAGCTCTTCAAGTGCGTCGACGGCGGCCGCACCGTCTACCAGCAGCAGGCGTGCGCCGTGAGCACCCAGCCCGAGGTCGCGGCGAGCGCGCCGCGCATCGGCGCCAAGGCGAGCGCCGCGGTCGCCGACGCCGCGCCGGTCCCCACGCGCAAGATCAGATCGCCTGCTTCGCCTGCTTCATCCGCGCCCGCCAAGCCCCGATGAAGACAAAAATTCCCGGGAGCAGGATCGCGCCCCAGATGATCTTGTCGAGGTTTTCCTTCACCCACGGGATGTTGCCGAACAGGTAGCCCGCGAGGACGAGCGAGCCGACCCAGAGCGCGCCGCCGCCCACGTTGTAGAGGGTGAAGCGGCTGCGCGTCATCTCCGCGACCCCGGCGACGAAGGGAGCGAAGGTGCGCAGGAACGGCAGGAAGCGGGCGGCGACGATCGTCACGCCGCCGTAGCGCTCGTAGAACTCGTGCGCCTGGTCGAAGGCCTTCTTGTTGAACCAGCGCGAATGCTCCCAGCCAAACACGCGGGGCCCGACCTTGCGGCCGATCAGGTAGTTGCACTGGTCGCCGAGCACCGCGGCGAGCCAGAGCAGCCCGATCGCGAGCGGCAGGCTCATCAGCCCCACCGCGCACATCGCGCCGACGACGAAGAGGAGCGAGTCGCCGGGAAGGAACGGCATCACGACGACGCCGGTCTCGACGAAGATGATGGCGAACAGCAACGCGTAAACCCAGGCGCCGTAGGCGCGAACGAAGGTCGCAAGGTGTACGTCGATGTGAAATACGAAGTCGAGCACCGTGCCGATGATGTCCATGCGATCGATTATCGCGGCGCACGGGTCGGGGCCCGGTGCTTGCGCCAAGGCGTCGGCGCGGTGGTTTCGTCGAGTCCGGCGTCCGCCGCGAACCACGTCTCGATCACGGCCGGATTCGGCACGTCGGCGTCGACACCCCGCCAGCGCCGGCCGCCGCGGCGCGCTTTCTACAATGCGGCGATGAACGCCGTGCTCGAGCCCCGCGTGCGCCGGCCGATCCGCGAGCTGCCGAACGAGCTCATCAGCCAGATCGCCGCCGGCGAGGTCGTCGAGCGGCCGGCCTCGGTCGTGCGCGAGCTGCTCGACAACGCCGTCGATGCCGGGGCCAGCCACATCACGGTGCGCCTGACGAGCGGAGGCATCCGCGCCATCGTCGTCGAGGACGACGGCCACGGCATCCCGGCCGCCGAGCTGCCGGCGGCGCTGCGCCGCCACGCGACCAGCAAGATCGCATCGCTCGCCGAGCTCGAGGGCGTGGCGACGATGGGCTTTCGCGGCGAGGCGCTGGCGGCGATCGCCTCGATCGCCGACGTGACGCTGACGAGCCGCAGCGACGACGCCGCGCACGCCACCCGGCTCGATACGCGCAGCGGCGAGCTCGCCGCCGCAGCTCGAGGCGTCGGAACCACGGTCGAGGTGCGCGAGCTCTTCTTCAACACGCCGGCGCGGCGCAAGTTCCTGAAGACCGAGGGCACGGAGCTCGCGCATTGCCTGGAAGCCGTGCGCCGGCACGCGCTCGTCCGGCCCGACCTGGCGTTCGCGGTCTGGCACGACGGCAAGGCGATCGCTCGCTGGGCACGCGCCAGCGCCGAGGGCCGCACCGACGACCTGCTCGGCGCGACCTTCGCCGAACACAGCCGCGTCGTCGGCGTCGACCTCGGCGGCCTGGCGATCAGCGGCCGCACCGGAACGCCGGAATCGGCACGCGCCCGCGCCGACCTCCAGTACGTCTACGTCAACGGCCGCCACGTGCGCGACAAGCTGATCGCCCATGCCGTGCGCGCCGCCTACGACGACGTCCTGCACGGCGGCCGCCAGCCGGCGTACCTGCTCTTCATCGCGGTCGCGCCCGAGCGCGTCGACGTCAACGTCCACCCGACCAAGGTCGAGGTGCGCTTCCGCGATTCGCGCGAGGTGCACGAGGCGGTGCGCAAGGCGGTCGCAGCGGCCCTCGCGGCCGCGCCCGGGGCGCGCGCAGCGCAGGACACCGGGGCCGCGGCGACGATCGTCACCAGTGCCGAACCGCCGTTCGCGCAACGACCGCTGCGCTGGGCCGAGTCGTCGCCGGCAACAGTGTTGCGCGCGGCCGAGCCCGACGCGCCGGCTTGGCCGGTGGGGACGCCGCATGCGCGTTCTTCCGCCGACACATCGGAAGGCGGCGACGGCGGCTGGCCGCTCGGCCGCGCCCTGGCCCAGGTCGCCGGCACTTTCATCCTGGCCGAGAACGCGAGCGGCCTGGTCATCGTCGACATGCACGCGGCGCACGAGCGCATCGTCTACGAGCGGCTGAAGGCGAGCTTCGATGATGCCGCGACGGCCCAGCAGCCGCTGCTGATCCCGGCGACGTTCGCCGCGAGCGAGGCCGAGATGGCGAGCGCCGAGGCACACGCCGAGACGCTGCGCGCGCTGGGCCTCGACCTGGCGCCGCTCGGCAGCGCGTCGCTGGCGCTGCGCTCACTGCCGGCGGCGCTCGCCGGCGCCGACGTCGTCGAGCTGGCGCGCGCGGTGCTCGCCGAGCTGGCCCAGGTCGGCACGAGCGGCGTTCTCGTTCGCGCCCGCGATGAGCTGCTCTCGACCATGGCCTGCCATGGCGCGGTGCGCGCCAACCGGGCCCTGACGATCGCCGAGATGAACGCCCTGCTGCGCGACATGGAACGCACGGCCCGCGCCGACCAGTGCAACCACGGCCGGCCGACCTGGCGCCAGATCACGCTCGCCGAGCTCGATCGCATGTTCTGGCGCGGCCGATGAAGCCTCCGACGCGCATACCGGCGCCGCCGCGCGCGCGCAGCGACGCCGCGGCTTCGACATCGCACGACGACGGCAGCCTGCGCTTGTCGAAGCGGATGAGCGAGCTCGGCATCGCCTCGCGGCGCGAGGCCGACGAATGGATCGCGCGCGGCTGGGTCCGC
>JBDSLQ010000387.1:0-3184 GCA_039916285.1 Caldimonas sp. | reverse complement strand
GATCGCGACCGTCAGGTAGCTGCGCTGGTCGGCTTCGAAGGCGGGCAGCCAGCGGCGCAGGAACGCCTCGATCTGGGCCAGCATGTCGAGCACTTCGGGCTGCGCTTCGAGATAAGCGCTGACCGCGGCGTCGCGCCCGGTCAGCGGGCGCAGCTCGCGGACGTAATGCGGGTTGGGCAGGACGCGGATGTCGAAAACGTAGTCGGCATCGAGGGGCACGCCGTGCTTGTAGGCGAAGCTCTCGAAGACCAGCGTGAGCCGGCTGTCGGCGGCGCCGACGAGCTCGCGCATCCAGGCGCGCAGCTGGGTCGGCCGGAGCTGGCTGGTGTCGATGACCGTCGAGAGCTCGCGCAAGTCGGCGAGCAGCTGGCGCTCGAGCTCGATGGCCTCGACCAGCGCGCCGCGATCCGCGAGCGGGTGGGCGCGCCGCGTTTCCGAGAAGCGGCGGACGAGGGCGCCGGTCGTGGCGTCGAGGAAGATCGCCTGCACTCCGATGCCTTCGCCCTGCAGCTCGGCGAGCAGCGGAAGGAGATGGGGCAGCGAGCCCGCGCTGCGCACGTCGACGGCGATCGCGATGCGGCGATCGCGCCGTTGGTGTTCGAGGCGAAGGAAATCACGCAGCAGCTCAGGCGGAAGGTTGTCGACACAGAAGAAGCCGGCGTCCTCGAGAGCATGGAGAGCGACAGACTTTCCGGACCCCGAGATTCCGGTGACCAGCACGATCTTGCTTGCGCCCTGGTCTGCGCCTCCCTCGTGGGGGTCGCCTTGTGCCGGTTGCGCGCTCACGGGGCGGCCTTGCGCGTGCGCGCGGGCTTTGCTTCGGCGCCGGAGGCGAGCATTTCCTGGGCGTGGGCAAGGCTGGTCGAGGAGAGCTTCTCGCCGCCGAGCATGCGCGCGATCTCGGCGACGCGGGCTTCGCCAGCAACCGGATCGACGGCACTCGTCGTCGTTCCGGCGCGCGCGCGCTTGCTGACGACGAAGTGGTGGTCGGCGCACGCTGCCACCTGCGGCAGGTGGGTGACTGCGAGCACCTGGCGGCCGGTGCCGAGCTGCTTCATGAGGCGGCCGACGGTCTCGGCGACGGCGCCGCCGATGCCGGCATCGACCTCGTCGAAGATGAGCGTCGGCGGGCCCTCGCCGGTACCTTGGCGCTCGGTGCCGACCACGGCGACGGCGAGGGCGATGCGCGACAGCTCGCCGCCGGAGGCGACCTTGGCGAGCGGCCGCGGCGTCGTGCCAGCGTGGCCCGCGACCAGGAACTCGGCGGACTCGACGCCGAACGACTGCGGCGCGTCGGTGGCGACGAGCTCGACGGCGAAGCGGCCGCCGGCCATGCCGAGCTGCTGCATCGTCCGCGTCACTGCAGCGGCGAATTTCGGTGCTGCGGTGCGCCGAGACGCCGAGACGCGGCGCGCCTCGGCGTCGTAGGCGGCGCGCGCCGCGTCGCTGGCGCGCTCGAGCGCGTCGAGGTCGGCGGCGGCGTCGAGCTCGCGCAGCTCGGCCTGCCATTGGGCGAGCAGCGCCGGCAGGTCGGCCGGAGGGCGGCGATGGCGACGGGCGAGCGTCACCCACGCCGAGAGCCGCTCCTCGACCTCGCGCAGCCGCGCCGGGTCGAGCTCGGCGCGGTCGAGGTAGCCGGCGAGCGTGTGCGCCGCGTCCTGCAACTGCGCCTGCGCGCCTTGCAGCGCTTCGATCGGACCTTCGAGATGCGCGTCGAACGAAGACACGTCCTGCAGCGCGCCGATGGCGCGGCCGGCGAGCGAATCGGCGCCCGCGTCGGCCTCGGCGATCGCATCGAGGGCGACGCGGGCGGCGTCGAGGAGCGACTGGCCGTGCGCGAGGCGGGTGTGCTCGGCGTCGAGCTCTTGCCACTCGTCGGCGCCGGGCGCGAGCTTGGCGACCTCGCCGATCTGCCACGAGAGCCGTTCGCGCTCGCGCTCGAGATCGCCCTGCTTCGCGCGCGCGGCGGCGAGCGCTTGCGTCGCGGCGCGCCACGCCGACCAGTGCGCCGCGAGCGGCGCGGCATCGATCTGCGCGTGCGCGTCGAGGAGGGCGCGCACCGCGGGCGCGCGCGTCAGCCCTTGCCAGGCATGCTGGCCATGGATGTCGACGAGCTGGTCGGCCGCCTCGCGCAGCTGCGCGATGGTCGCGCCGCCGCCGTTGATCCACGCCCGGCTCTTGCCTTGCGCGTCGATGGTCCGGCGCAGCAGCATGCGGCCAGCGTCGCCGGCATCGGCGTCGAAGCCGGCGTCGACGAGCCAGGTCGCGAGCGCCGGCGGGACGTCGAACTCGGCGCTGATCTCGGCGCGGGCCGCGCCTTCGCGGACGACGCCGGCGTCGCCGCGGCTGCCGAGCGCGAGCTGGAGCGCATCGACGAGGATCGACTTGCCGGCGCCGGTCTCACCGCTCAGCACCGACAGGCCCGACGAGAAGTCGAGCTCGAGGGCGTCGACGATGACGAAGTCGCGGATCGCGAGTCGGTGCAGCATGAAACTAGACGCCGGAGGCCCAGTGCAGCTTGCCCCGCAAGGTGGCGTAGTAGCTCCAGCCGCGCGGATGGAGAAAGCGAACGCGATCGGCCGAGCGGCGCACGCGAATGCGGTCGCCGTGGGCGAGGCTGGTGAGCGACTGCATGTCGAAGTTCACGCTGGCGTCTCGGCCCGCGACGATCTCGACCTGCACCTCGCCGCTGTCGGGGACGACGATCGGCCGGTTCGAGAGGTCGTGCGGCGCGATCGGCACCAGCGCCCAGCCGGCGATGCCTGGATGCAGGAGCGGCCCGCCGGCCGAGAGCGCGTACGCCGTCGATCCGGTGGGCGAGGTGACGATCAGGCCGTCGGCGCGCAGCTGGGCGACGAACAGGCCGTCGATCGCGATGCGCAAGTCGACCATGCCGGCAGTCGCGCCGCGGCTGACGATGACATCGTTGAGGGCGACGCTCGCGAAGATCGACTTGCCGTCGCGCTCGACCTCGCCTTCGAGCATCGTGCGAGTTTCTTCGTCGTACTGACCGGCAAGGATCGGCGCGAGCGCCGTCTCGAAGTCGCCGAGCGCGATGTCGGTGATGAAGCCGAGGCGGCCCTGGTTGATGCCGACCAGCGGCGTGTCGTGGCGGGCGAGCTGTCGGGCGATGCCGAGCATCGTGCCGTCGCCGCCGACGACGACGGCGATGTCGCACGCGGTG
>JBDSLQ010000386.1:0-7233 GCA_039916285.1 Caldimonas sp. | reverse complement strand
TGCTTGAGGATGACGAGATTGCCGTAGCCGCGCAAGCCCGAGCCGGCGTAGACGACGCGGCCGTCGGCCGCGGCGTAGACGGGGTCGCCCGGCTTGCCGCGAAAGACCAGGCCCTTGTTGCGTGCGTCGTCGAACGGCGTCGCCACCGGCGTCGTCGCCGGCCAGGCCCAGTTGACGTCGTCGTCGCCCTCGCGCGGCGCACCCGGCGACGGCGCAGCTGCTGCGGCCTCGCGCGCCGGTGCTGGGGCGGCGATGGCACCCGACGCTGCCGACGCCACCGCCTGCGGCACGATTGCGCTGCCCGGCTTGGCCTCGAGCGGCCGCGTCTCGACGCGGGCCGTCGTCACGGGCCGCGACGTGGCGGTCGCGGGATCGACCCCGGGCGGAACGATGCGGATGACCTGCCCGACCTCGATCAGGTTGGGATTGACCAGGTTATTCCAGCGCATCAGGTCTTTCCAGTTCTGGCCGTTGTCGAGGCCAATCCGGATCAGCGTGTCGCCGGGCTTGATCGTGTAGAAGCCGGCCTTGCCGCTGTTGGCATCGACCGGGACGGGCTTGGCGGCCTCCGGCGCCGACGCGGCGACCTGCGCCGGGCTGGCGGCGGCCAGCGTGGTCCTCGGCGTCGGCGAGCGGTCCTCGACGGGCGCTCGATTCGGCGTCAGGGAGCATCCGGCGACGAGGCCGGCGGCAAGCAGGAAAACGCCACGGCGCAGAGCCGAAGCTTCGATCAGGAGCATGGAGTCGTTTCGCGATCTTGAAGTCATGGGCGACTGGACGCCGCACCGGGGACCGGGGCGCCCTCGGGCGGTCAGCGGGCCGGCAGCAGCGCTTTCGGCGTCCTAGCCGGCAAGTCCCGATTTTAAGGGGACGAACTTCACTGCCTCGTGAACGCTTCGGGTGTAGCGATCGGCGTGCCGATCGATGACCACGAGCACCTGTCCGGCGCCGCCCTGCTGCACCGGCGAGACGAGCCGGCCGCCGACCGCGAGCTGGTCGAGCCAGGCCTGAGGGATCTCGCTGCCGCCGGCGGCGGCGATGATGCTGTCGTAGGGCGCCCCCGGGGGGTGGCCCCGCATGCCGTCGTCGAAGACGAGGCGAAGCCGGCCGTCGCGCATCGGTGCGAGCAGCTCGCGCGCCTTGTCGTGCAGCGGCTTGAGCCGCTCGACCGAGAGGACCCGCCTCGCCATGCGACAGAGCAGCGCCGCCTGGTACCCGCATCCCGTGCCGATTTCGAGCACGGCACCGAGATCGCCGGCAGCAGCCGCGCGCTCACCCCCGAAGAGGAGCTCGAGCATGCGGGCGACGACGGACGGCTTGGAGATGGTCTGGCCGTGGCCGATCGGCAGGCTGGTGTCCTCGTACGCTTGCGTCGCCAGGCCCGCGTCGACGAAGAGATGGCGCGGCACCGCGGCGAACGCGGCGAGGACGAGCGGGTGGGCGACGCCCTCGCGGCGCAGGCGCTCGACCATGCGGGCCCGGACGTCGGCCGAATCGATGCCGAGTCCGACCGCGGGCCGGTGCCGGCCCGCATCGGCATGCGCGGCAGCGACGAGCCGCTGTGGCCGGATCATCGCCGGGCCGATTGCAGCAACGCGCGGCGCCCTGCTCTTCGGCATGGCCGAAGGCGTGCCACCAAGGCGGCCGAGCGCGAGCGGAAACTTGCGCGCCGGCCGCTCGGCCATCATCGCGCCGCCGGCTCGATCCAGCGCTGCCAGGCCGGGAGCGTCGCGTGGTCGGTGAGATCGACGTGAAGCGGCGTGATCGAGACATCGCCGTTCGCCGTCGCGTGGAAGTCGGTGCCCGGACCGGCCTCGCGCGCATCGCCCGCCGGGCCGATCCAGAACAGCGTGTCGCCGCGCGGGCTGACCTGGCGAATCACCGGCTCGCTCGCATGACGGCGGCCGAGCCGGGTGATGCGGCGCGGCCGGGTGTCGGCGTCGGCGCGATTCGGGATGTTGACGTTGAGCAGGTAGTGCGGCGCCGCCGGCGGGTCGCGCAGGACATGCTCGATGACGCTGCGCGCCACCCGCGCCGCCGCGTCGAGCTCGTGCCAGCCCTTCAGCACCTGCGAGAACGCGATCGCCGGGATGCCGAACAGGTATCCCTCCATCGCAGCGGCGACCGTTCCGGAATAGAGCGTGTCGTCGCCCATGTTCGCGCCCTGGTTGATGCCGGCGACGACGAGGTCGGGGCGCCGATCGAGCAGGCCCGAAAGCGCGAGGTGCACGCAATCCGACGGGGTGCCGTTGATGTAGCGGTAGCCGTTGACGGCGGTGTAGACCGAGAGGCCGCGATTCAGCGTGAGCGAATTCGAGGTGCCGCTGGCATTCTGCTCGGGCGCGACGACGTCCAGATCGCCTAGTCCCTCGCACGCCTTGACGAGCGCTGCCAGCCCGGGCGCGAGATAGCCGTCGTCGTTGGCGATGAGGATGCGCATGGCCAAGATTGTAGGGAGTCGCCCTCGCAGAACTACCGCCCGATCGCTGCGTATCATCTTTCCGACCGGCAAGCGGCCGGCACTTCGAAAGGTCCGACCGTGCAGGCATGGCTTTGCGAGAACCCGACCGGCGTCGAGGCGCTGCAATGGCAGACGCTGCCGACGCCGGAGCCGAAGGCCGGCGAGGTGCGCATCGCGATCCGCGCCGCGAGCCTCAATTTTCCGGACTTGCTGATCGTCCAGAACAAGTACCAGATGAAGCCGCCCCTGCCCTTCGTCCCGGGCTCCGAATATGCGGGAACGGTCGAGGCGGTGGGAGACGGCGTCAAGCATCTCAAGGTCGGCGATGAGGTCGCCGCGTTCGGCGGAACCGGCGGCTTCGGCACGCACGCGGTGGTCAATGCCGGCCTCGTGATGCCGTTGCCGGCCGGCTTCCCGTTCGACGACGCAGCGGCGTTCATCCTCACTTACGGCACGACCCACCACGCCCTCGTCGACCGCGCTCAGCTGAAGACCGGCGAGACGATGCTCGTCCTCGGCGCCGCCGGCGGCGTCGGCACGGCGGCGATACAGATCGGCAAGGTGCTCGGCGCGCGCGTCATCGCGGCGGCCTCGAGCGACGAGAAGTGCGACCTCTGCCGCTCGATCGGCGCCGACGCGGTCATCAACTACACCAGCGCCAACATCCGCGACGAGCTGAAACAGCTCACCGGCGGCAAGGGCCCCGACGTCGTCTACGACCCGGTCGGCGGCGACCTCGCCGAGCCGGTGTTCCGCTCGATCGCCTGGCGTGGGCGCTACCTCGTCGTCGGGTTCGCGCAAGGTGCGATACCGGCACTGCCGCTCAACCTCGCCCTCCTGAAGGGCGCGTCCATCGTCGGTGTCTTCTGGGGCGAGTTCGCCCGCCGCGAGCCGAAGGCGCATGCATTGGCGCTGGCGGAGCTGGCACGCTGGTATGCCGAGGGCAGGGTCAAGCCGGTGATCGACCGGCGCCTGCCGATGCGCGAGCTGCCAGCGGCCTACGCGCTGATGGGCAGCCGCACCGTCCGCGGCAAGGTGGTGATGACGAACGACTGATCGCCTCGCCGCTCGACATGCCGCCGGTGATCTCGTGCTTGGACGAAGCTACAGGAGGCACGCCGGCGGCCGATAGAACGGCATGTCGTTCGATCGCGCATCCTTGTCGGGCCTGGTGGCGAGCCTGCTACTGACGGCTGCCTTCCCGGTGCACAGCGCCGACTCGGAGGTCCGGCGGCCGCGGGTCCTCGATCCGGCCCGGGCCAAGGCGCAGGACGCCGATCGGCAGCGGCTGATCGCCAAGCTCAACGGCGAGGCGCCGAAGGTCATGGAATCGCCCGCGCCGACCAACCCGCTCGACGCACCCATCTTTCATCGCCACGACCGGCGCTGACGGTGGGCTCGGCGCGCCGGCCTCGCCAAGCGTCGGCAGCGCGCGACACTTGCGTGTGCAGGATTGACGCCTTCGGCGCTCTTCCATCAACGGGGGGATGCACAGGACGACCGGCGTGCACTATGGTCGCGCCATGCGGTTCCCGGACTCCACTTTCGCAGCGCTGCGCATCGGCGTCGACGATGCCGACGAGTCGCACTCGTGGCGGCGTTTGCTGCTGCTCGCGCTCATCCTGACGATCGCCGCGGCCAGTGCCGGGCTGCTTGCCGGCGGCTGAGCGCCGCGTCGCGCGTCAACGAGGCGTTGCGATCGAGTCGGGAGTGGGGTGGCTGATGGGGCTCGAACCCGCTCCTAGGGTAAGCGACGTTTGCCCCATGGCGCCCCCTACGAGGTAAGTTGGCCCCTGCCCTCCCCGTGTTTCCCCCAAAGTCTCCCTGGAAATCTCCCTGAGATTTGTTCGCGGATCTTTGGCACGATCTTGCCCATATCGAAGAGCTCACGTCGATGAAAACTTGCTTGCTTTTCCTGTGGCTGGCGGCGACCGCGGCTACGGCTCAGGATTTCCCGCAAAAGACGCTTACCCTCGTGGTCGGCTTCGTCGCCGGCGGCGGCGCCGACACGGCGGCGCGGATTATCGCGAAGAAAGTCGGCGAGAACCTGAAGCAGACGATCGTGATCGACAACCGCGCCGGCGCGGGCGGCAACCTGGCACACCAGCATGTCGCTACGGCCGCGCCCGATGGCACAACGATCCTGCTCGGCTCAGTGGGCCCGCTCGCGGTCGCACCGCACATGATGAAGGTCGGCTACGACCCTCTCAAGGACCTGGCGCCGCTGACGATGGGCGTGACCTTTCCCAACGTGCTCGTCGTGAATTCGGGCCTCGGCGTCAAGTCGCTGGCGGAGTACATCGCGCTCGCCAAGGCGAAGCCCGGCGCGCTCGAATATGCCTCGACGGGCTCTGGCTCGGCCTCGCACTTGGCCGGCGAGCTGTTCAATGCGCGCGCCGGCGTGGAAGTCCTCCACATCCCGTACAAGGGCGGTGCCCAGGCGATGCAGGACGTCCTCAGTGGGCGGGTCGCGGCGTACTTCTCGGTGCCTTCGACGGCCGAGCCGCACATCGAAGCAGGCAAGCTCATTCCCCTCGCGACAACAGGACTGACGCGGCCGGCGTTCATGGCGAACATCCCGACGATCGCCGAGTCGGGCTTCCCCGGATTCAGCGCCACCAACTGGTATGCCTTCGTCGCGCCAGGGAAGACGCCGGTGCCTATCCTCGAGCGCTGGAACCGGGAGCTCGTCAAGGCAATGAACGATCCGGAGGTGAAGGAGGAGCTCCTCAAGCGCGGACTCACCCCGGCGCCGAGCACTCGCGACGAGCTGGCGAAGTTCATCGCCAGCGAGTCGGTCGCCTGGGCAAAGGTGATCCGCGAACGCAAGATCACCGCGAACTGAGCCCGCAGGAGATCGCCGGCCGGCCAGCGGCCTAGGTTGTCCAGGAAGGCCTCGCGGACGCGCTGCTCGTTGCCGTCCGAGTGGCCGGCGCTGTCCGGTGTAATAAGAAGTTGGCGGTCGGCCAGAGCGGCGAGTCGGGAGGCAGCGGCTCGTGGGCGAACACGTCGAGATTGGCGCTCGCGAGCCGGCCGCCTTCGAGCGCCGCCACCGGCGACGCCTCGTCGAGCACGGCACCGCGCGCGACGTTAACCACGTGGGCGCCGGACGGCAGCATTGCCATCCTCGATAGGGCCGGCCGGCGAGGAGATCGGCGACGCGTGCTTGCGACAGTTCTCGAGCCGCGGTCGACATCAGGAGGCGCAGCGGAGCCGCGCCGCCTTCCATGGCTACTCGACTGTGGCTCCCGACTCCCGCACGATGGCTCGCCACTTCTCATACTCCTGCTGCGTGAACTGGCCGAACTGCGCCGGGCTGCCGCCGACCGGGTCTGCGCCCTCGCGGATCATCTGCGCCTCGAGCGCAGGCAGGGCGTCGTTGACCGCCTTGTTGATCATCGCGATGACGCTGGTTGGCGTTCCTTTCGGCGCGAAGAAGCCGAACCACGAGCCCGCTGCAAAGCCCGGGAAACCTCTCTCGGCAACCGTCGGGATCTCCGGCATCGAGCGCGAGCGTTGCAAGCTGCTGACGGCCAAGGCGCGGAGCTTTCCTGCCTTGATGAAGCCGATGACCGACGGGATGGTGGCGAACATGAACTGGATGCGGCCACCAAGGAGATCGTTGAGGGCGTCGGCGCCCTTGTAGGGCACGTGCTGCGTCTCGGCGCCGATGCGCTTGCTGAGCATGAAGCTCGACAAATGAGACGACGTGCCGATGCCGGTCGAGCCGTAGTTCAGCTTGTTCGGATTCGCCTTCGCGTAGGCAATGAACTCCTCGAAGGTCCTGGCCGGCAGCTCAGGGGCGACGACGAGCACGTTGGGCACATCTGCGATCTGGACCATCGGCACGAGATCGGCGAGCGGGTCGTAGGGGAGGCTCTTGAACAGAGTTTTGTTGACCGCCATAGGTCCGACCGAGTTGACGATCAGCGTGTAGCCGTCCGCCGGCGCGCGGACGACGAACTCCGTGCCGAGATTGCCCCCGGCACCCGGCTTGTTGTCGATCACGAACGGCTGCTTGAGGCTCTCGGCAAGCTTCTGCGACACGGCGCGCGCCAGGATGTCGGTTGTGCCGCCGGCCGTGAAGGCGACGACGACCTTGACCGGCTTCGCCGGGTAGGCAGGCGCCTGGGCCTGTGCCGCGCCAGCGCCCAGCTGGCCGAGCGCAATCAGGCCGATGAGCTGTCTACGTTGCATCTCGTCTCCCCCATGTCCGGTCAATCACGAAAGCCGGGGTCCATTCGATCGAGCTTGCGCAGCAACGCGGCCCACTCCATCAAACCGTAAGGCCGGCGCGTGCCTGGCTGGTAGTTGCTCCAGGTCGCCTCGAGAACTTGCGCGGGTACGCTCCTGAGCGGCGAGTTGCATGACATGGCGCCGATCTGCGCCCTGCAGGCGAGCTCGAGCCGGTGCATCCAGTTGAAGGCCTCGCCGACACTCCGGCCGACCACGATGGCGCCGTGGTTGCGGAGGATCACGGCTTCGCAGTCGCCGAGATCCTCGAGCAGCGAGGCCTGCTCCCTCTCATCGAGGACCACGCCCTGGTAGTCGTGGTAGCTAATCTTCAGGAAGCGCATCGCCGTCTGTGTCAGGGGCAGCAGGCCGCACTCGAGCGACGCCACCGCCATCGACGCCCAGCTGTGCGTATGGATCACGCACGCGACGTCAGGCCGCGCGGCATGGACCGCGCTGTGGATGACGTAGCCCGCCTTGTTGATGCCGTAGTCCAGATCGCCGAAATCGGGCTTGGACAGGATCGTTCCGCTGCGGTC
>JBDSLQ010000385.1:0-5156 GCA_039916285.1 Caldimonas sp. | reverse complement strand
CGCGCCGCCGTCGAGTGGGCCGAAGCCGACGAGGAGATCCACGTGATCGTCGTCGAGGGCGAGGGGCGTGCTTTCTGCGCCGGCTACGACCTCGTCGCCCTCGCCGAGGAGAGCCCGCGCGACGGCGCGGTCGACAACCCCCTGCAACAGGAGAAGCTGCCTTGGGATTCGATGGTCGACTACGCCGTCATGAAGCGCCACACCGAGGACTTCATGTCGCTGTGGCGCTCGAGGAAGCCGACGATCGCCAAGGTGCATGGCTATGCGGTCGCCGGCGGCAGCGACATCGCCCTCTGCTGCGACCTCCTGGTCATGGCCGAAGACGCGAAGATCGGCTACATGCCGACGCGCGTCTGGGGCTGCCCGACAACGGCGATGTGGACCTTTCGCCTCGGCGCGGCGCGTGCCAAGCAGATGATGTTCACCGGCGATCTCATCACTGGTGCGAAGGCCGCCGAGTGGGGCCTCGCCAACATTGCGGTCCCCGCAAGCGAGCTCGACGCCGCCACCGACAAGCTCGCGCGCCGCATCGCCGGCGTGCCGCGCTCGCACCTGGCGATGCACAAGCTGGTCGTCAACCAGGTCATGCTGACGGCGGGCATCGAGCAGGCGCAGATGCTGGCGACGGTGTTCGACGGCGTGACGCGGCACAACCCAGAGGGCGTGTGGTTCCGGCGCCAGGCGCAGCTCGAAGGCTTCAAGTCGGCGGTGGAGTGGCGCGACAGCGGCAGGCCGATTCCCGAAGGAGACGAGGCGCGCGAGCTCATCGCCGAGCTCGAGCGTCGCCTCGGCGAAAAGAAAGACGCGACCTGAGGGGCTACTCGATCACTACCTGCGCCCGCAGCAGCACCGACTGCGGAATCTTGAGCCCCAGCGCCAGCCCCGACCTGGAATTGATGACGACCTCGTATCTCGTCGGCTCTTCGACGGGGAGGTCTGTGGGCTTGGCGCCCTTCAGGATCTTGTCGACGTAGCCTGCTCCGAGCGTGTAGTGCTCGGCGATCAGCGGCATGTACGCAATCAGCGCGCCCAACCTGACGGTTCCCCGGTTGTCGGCGTTCAGCGGCAGCCGCGAACCCGCCGCGAAGTTGCCGCTCGCCGCTCACCAGTCTTCCTTGACGGCGAGAACGGTCTGCCTGTCGACAGCGCGCCGCGCGGCGAGCCATGCGGTGAGCGTGCCGGCGCCGACGACCGCGGCGCACAGTGCGCCGAGGCGCAGCCACGGCAGCAGCAGCTCCATCGTCCAGTGGAAGCTCTGCGGATTGACGACCTTGACGAGGACGACGCTGACGGCGATGCCGAGGGCGAGGCCGAGCAGGGCGCCGACGCCGGTCCAGACCGCGCCCTCGCCGGCGACGACGGCGAGGATCTGGCGCCGCGTCAGGCCGAGGTGGGCGAGCAGGCCGAACTCCTTGCGACGCGCCAGCACCTGCGCCGAAAAGCTGGCGGCGATGCCGAACAGGCCGATCGCGATCGCCACCGCCTGCAGCCAGTAGGTGACGGCAAAGCTGCGGTCGAAGATGCGCAGCGAGACGGCGCGGATCTCGCGCGGCGCCGCGAACTCGAGCAGCGTCGCGTCGTAGCCGCTCGCCGTGGCGCCGCGGCGCAATTCGTCCTGGATCTGCGCGGTGCTCGTTCCCGGTGCGAGCCAGAGGGCGAGATCGTTGATTCGCTCGTCGCCGCTCAGGCGAAGCCAGTCGGCGCGCTCGATCGCGATCGCGCCGTACTGGCGCGCATAGTCGCGCCACACGCCGCGCACGAATACCGAGGCGCGACGGCCGTCGGGGAGCGGCAACGCGAGCGTCGTGCCGGGCGCGGCGCCGTACAGGTCGACGACCGCCTCGCTCACGTAGGCAGCGATGGCACCGGCGGGCGCCCCGACGAGCTCGCCGGTGAGCGGAAGGCTCGCCGCGGGGTCGCCGATGGCGCGCGCGATCAGCGCCGCCGAAGGCCGGCGCGGATCGAGCGGGATCGAGACCACGCGCTGCGCTTCCGCGCGCAGCACGCCGGTGATCGCGCGGGCGCGCTCCGGCAACTGCTCCGGCAGCGTCGCGACGTCGCCGCCGCCCGGTCCGACGGCGCTGCGAACGTAGAGTTCGGCCGGCAGCACGGTGTCGAGCCAGCGCGTCACCGCTTCGCGAAAGCTCGCCACCATCACCGTCAACGCGACCGACAGCGCCAGACTGGCGACGACGCCGGCGACGGCGATCGTCGCGCTGGCGCGCTGGTGGCGGGCGCGCTCGACGGCGAGCAGGGCGAGCGCGCGGCGCGGCTCGGCAACGCCGGCGAGCAATGCGCCGATGCCGCCGGGAACGCAGGCGATGCCGCCGATCAGGAGCAGCGCGACCGAGCCGTAGGCGGCGAGCGGAATCTCGAACACCGGTGGCAGCGTCGCGAGCAGCGCGCCGAGAACGAGCAGGGCGATGCCGACGAACCAAGGCGTGCGCGAGGTCGCGCCCATGCCGAGCCCCTTCAACGCTTGCGCCGGCGCGATGCGTTGCGCCGATCGTGCCGGCAGCCAGCCGCCGACGAGCGCGGCGACGACACCGAGCAGCCCGTAACCGGTGGCGGCACCGAGATCGAAGCGCAGCTGCGGCGCGACGCCGGGGAAATAGCCGCCGCCGAGATCGCCTCCGAAGAGACGCAGCGCGATCGCGGCGAGCGCGGTGCCGAGGGCGATGCCGAGGACGCTGCCGATGGCGCCGAGCAGCGCCGACTCGGCGAGGACGAGGCCGAGCCGCTGGCGCGCCGTCAAGCCCAGCACCGCGAGCAGCGCCAGTGGCTGGACGCGCTGCGCGACCGACAGGGCGAGGATCGAGAAGACCAGGAAGGCGCCGGTGAACATCGCCACCAGCGCGAGCACGGTGAGGTTGACCCGGTAGGCGCGCGAGACGTTCGAGATCCGGTCGGTCGCTTCGTCGGGAGAAGCGGCGCGGACCTGCGGCGGCAAGCGCAGCGCCGCCAGCGTCGCTTCGCGATCGCTGCCGGGAACGAGGCGAATGTCGATGCGGCTCAGCCTGCCGGCGCTGGCGAGCGCGACCTGCGCGCCGGCGATGTCGACGACGGCGAGCGGCGGTCCGCCCGCGGCCACTGTGCCGGCGATGCGCAGCGTGCGCCGGCCGGCGGCGGTCTGCAGCGCGATCGTCGTCGCGGCACCACCGAGGCGTCGCTCGGCGGCGGCGTTGAGGAAGACGGCCTCCGGATCGAGGGCCGAGAAGCGCTCGGCGCCGGCGCGCAGGCGCGGCAGCAGGCCCGGCGCGACCTGGCCGACGACGAGCGCGTCGATGCCGACGAGGCGGATCGGCACGCGCGCGCCGTCCGCATCGAAGGCGAAGGTCTCCGCCTCGACGACAGGGCTGGCGACGGCGACGCCGTTCGCGGCGGCGACCGTGCCGTAGAGCTGCTCGTCGAAGCCCTCGCGCGGACCGACCAGGGCCAGGTCGGCCTCGCCGTTGACGGCGCGGACGGCGGCACCGAACTCGGCGAGCGCCGAGGCATTGATGAGATGGACCGAGAAGGCGAGCGCGACGCCGAGCATCACGGCGACGAGGGCCGCGGCGTTGCGCCACGGATGGTGGCGCAGCTCGGGCCACGAGAGCTGGCGCAGCAAGGCGAACATCAGCCGTCGATCCCGGTCGGCGTCAGCGTCACGCTGCGATCGGCGCGCGCCGCCGCCGCGCGCGAGTGCGTGGCCAGCAGACACGCCGCGCCGTGCTCGCGCACCTGCGCGACGAGCAGCGAGAGCACGCGCTCGGCGGTCGCGGGGTCGAGGTTGCCGGTCGGCTCGTCGGCGAGGATCAGCTGGGGCCGATGGACGAGGGCGCGCGCGATCGCGACCCGTTGCAGCTGGCCGCCCGAGAGCGTGTGGGGCAGGCGCGTCTCGAAGCCGGCGAGACCGACGGCGGTCAGCATGGCGCTTACGCGCGCCGGATCCGGCGCGTGTTGCAGCAGCAGCGGCAGGCCGACGTTGGCGGCGACGCTCAGGTGCGGCAGGACGTGGAACGCCTGGAAGACGAAGCCGAGGTGATGGCGTCGGAACACCGCCTGCGCCGATTCGCCGAGCGCGTGGATCTCGGTGCCGGCGACGCGAACCGTGCCGGCATCGATGCGGTCGAGGCCGGCGGCGCAGTTGAGGAGCGTCGACTTGCCGACGCCGGATTCGCCGACGACGGCGACGAACTCGCCGGCACCGAGGACGAGGTCGACGCCTTCGAAGACTGTGCTCGCACCGTAGTGCTTCGCGAGCCCCGCGACCTCGAGAACGGGCTCAGCCAATCCGGCCTTCCTCGACGTGATGGCGGGCGAGAGCGACGACCCGGTCGACCGCACCGGCAGCGTCGCAGGGGACGATCTGGCGCCACGGCATCGACCGCAGCCAGGTCAGCTGCCGCTTGGCGAGCTGGCGCGTCGCCGCCGTCGCGCGTGCGGCGAGCGTGCCGAGGTCGCCGTCGTCGAGCGCCTGCCAGGCCTGGCGATAGCCGACCGCGCGCATCGACGGCAATGCCGGGTGCAGGTCCGAGCGGGCGCGGAGATGCCGCACCTCGTCGATGAATCCGGCATCGAGCATCGCCGCGAAGCGCGCACCGATTCGTTCGTGCAGCCAGGCGCGGTCGTCGGGCTCGAGCGAGATCAGCGGCGGCGTGCGGCCGTCGGGCGGCGTGTGCCACGCCGAGAGCGGCCGGCCGCTGACCCGGTGCACCTCGAGGGCGCGCTGGATGCGCTGGCTGTCGTGGGGAGCGAGCCGCGCCGCCGTCGTCGGATCGATCGCGGCGAGCTCTGCGTGCAGCGCCGGCCAGCCCGACCTCGCTGCAAGCGCGTCGATGTCGGCGCGAACGTCGGCGTTGGCCTCGGGCAGCGCGTCGAGGCCGTCGAACAGCGCCTTGAAGTAGAGCATCGTGCCGCCGACCAGCAACGGAATCGAGCCGCGGGCGCGGATCGCGGCGATGGCCGCGCTCGCATCGGCGACGAAGCGCGCGGCCGAATAGGGCTCGGCGGGATCGACGATGTCGATCCCGTGGTGCGGCACGGCGGCGCGCTCGGCCGCACTCGGCTTGGCGGTGCCGATGTCCATGCCGCGGTAGACCAGCGCCGAGTCGACGCTGACGATCTCGACCGCACGGCGTGGTGCGAGCGCGGCGGCGATCGCGAGCGCGGCT
>JBDSLQ010000384.1:0-3771 GCA_039916285.1 Caldimonas sp. | reverse complement strand
AGCCCCGGTTTTCCGCAGATCGCGCTGCCGCCCGAGCTCGGCCAGTGCTGGCCGTTCCGGATCGAGGAAGTCTCGGCCTACGACGCGCGCGGCCCCGGCTGGTACTGGAACAACTTCTCGTGCGGCGAGCACACGGGCACGCACTTCGACGCGCCGATCCACTGGATCTCGGGCAAGGACCTCGCCAACAACTCGGTCGACACCATCCCGGCGCAGCACTTCGTCGCGCCGGCGTGCGTGATCGACTGCTCCGAGGCGGCCCAGGCCGATCCCGACTACCTGCTGACGGTCGCCGACATCGAGCGCTTCGAGGCGGCGCACGGTCGCGTTGCCGAAGGCGCCTGGTTCCTGATGCGCACCGACTGGTCGAAGCGGACCGACCCCGAGGCGTACCAGAACTTCGACGAGACCGGCCAGCACACGCCCGGCCCTTCGGCCGAGGCGGTGCGCTTCCTGGTCGAGGAGCGCCGCGTGCTCGGCTTCGGCTCGGAAGCGATCGGCACCGACGCCGGCCAGGGCGTCCACCTGAGGCCGCCCTATCCGTGCCACTACTACATGCACGGGGCAGGGCGCTACGGGCTGCAGTGCCTCGCCAACCTCGACCTCCTGCCGCCGACCGGCGCGCTGCTGATCTGCCCGCCGCTGAAGATCGAGAAGGGCAGCGGCAGCCCGCTGCGCGTCCTCGCCCTCGTCGAGGCATGAACGCGGCGCTTCCGCCCAGCGCGGTCGTCACCGGCGGCAGCGCGGGAATCGGCCGCGCGATCTGCGAGACGCTGCTCGCCGAGGGCCGGCGCGTCGTCTCGCTCGACCTCGCGGCGCCGGCGTTCGCGCATCCGGCGCTGGTTTCGATCCGGGTCGACCTCGCCGATCGCGCCGCGACGCGCAAGGTCGCCGCCGAGGTCGCGGCGGAGCACGCGCCGACGACGCTGATCCACAACGCCGGCGTCATCCGCCCGGCCCTCCTCGCCGACGTCGATCTCGAGGACCTCGACGCACTCGTCGAGCTGCACCTCGGCGCGGCGATCCAGCTGGTGCAGGCGGCGCTGCCCGGCATGCGGGAACGCCGCCTCGGCCGCATCGTCCTGATCTCGTCGCGCGCCGCGCTCGGCGCCGCGACGCGCACCGCTTACTCGGCGACCAAGGCGGCGCTGCTCGGCCTGGCGCGCACCTGGGCGCTCGAGCTCGCCGCCGACGGCATCACCGTCAACGTCGTCGCGCCGGGACCGATCCGCACCGACATGTACCACGGCATCGTCGCCGCCGGCAGCGAGCAGGACCTGCGCCTCGCGGCGTCGATCCCGGTCGGGCGGATCGGCGACGCCGGCGACGTCGCTCGGGCGGTCGCCTTCTTCGCCGCGCCGGCGAACGGCTTCGTCACCGGCCAGACCCTCTTCGTCTGCGGCGGCAGCAGCGTCGGCAGCCTCAAGGTGTGATGGACCGCGCCGCGATCACCGCCCTGGTCGAGGACGAGCGCGTCCACCGTGACCTCTACCTGAGCGACGAGCTGTTCGCGCTCGAGCAGAAGCACTTCTTCGCCAACACCTGGAACTACGTCGGCCACGCCAGCCAGGTCCCCGACGCCGGTGATTTCATCTCGCTCGACCTCGCGGGACGACCGCTGGTGATGGTGCGCGACGACGACGGCTCGGTGCGCGTTCTCTACAACCGCTGCGCCCACAAGGGAACGCCGCTGGTCAGCGCGCGCAGCGGCAACACCGGGCGGTTCTTCCGCTGCCCGTACCACGCCTGGACCTATCGCCTCGACGGGTCGCTGCGCGCCGTGCCGCTGGCGGGCGGCTACGACGGGAGCGGGTTCGACCCGGCCGCGCCGGGGCAGGGAATGAAGGGGCCGGCCTGCGTCGCGATCCACCGCAACTTCGTGTTCGCCAAGATCAACCGCGGCGGTCCCGACTTCGCGAGCTACTTCGGCGAGGCGCTCGCGTCGATCGACAACCTCGTCGATCGTTCTCCCGTCGGGCGCCTGCGCATCGAGGGCGGGTGCCTGCGCACCCTGATCCGCTGCAACTGGAAGACCTACCTCGAGAACATCAACGACACCGTCCATCCGCTCTCGACCCACGAGTCGGCGACCGCGGCGGCGCGAGCGGTCTGGCAAGGCCGCGCCGCCGACGCGCCGAAGCCGATGGCGATCGAGCAGATCCTGCCGTTCGGCGCCGGCCACGACTTCTTCGACCGCATGGGCGGGCGCATCCTGCCGAACGGGCACAGCGTGCTCGGCACGAGCTTCAGCATCCACTCGGGCTACGCCCAGCTGCCCGACTATGAGGCGGCGATGCGCCAGGCGCACGGTGCCGAGCGCGCCGCCGAAATCTTGCAGCGCTCGCCGCAGAACGCACTCTGCTACCCGAGCCTGGCGCTGAAGGGTTCGCCGCAGGCGATCCGCGTGGTCCGCCCGCTCGCCGCCGACCGCACCGTCGTCGAGGCATGGAGCTTTCGCGCCGAGGGCGCGCCCGACCTGCTGCTCGAGCGGTCGGTCACCTACAACCGGCTCGCCTTCTCGCCGATGTCGGTTGTCGCGCACGACGACGTTCACCTGTTCCAGGGCATCCAGAAAAGCCTGCGCGCCGAAGGCAACGAGTGGGTCAGCCTGCACCGCGGCTTCGACCCCGGCGAGCTCGCGACGCCGACGCGCGACGTCAACGGCACCAACGAGATGCTGATGCGAAACCAGTTCCGCGCCTGGGTCCGGTTCATGACGCTCGACATGACCGAATAGGCGAAGCGGCCGGCGCCCTATCCTTCCTCTTTCCTTCCGCCACTCAGGAGACCGCCCATGAAGAACTTCCTCCGCAGCGCGCTCGCCGTCGTCGCCGGCTGCGCGCTTGCCGCCCCCTTGCTCGCCGCCGACCTGAAGGTGGGCCTGAGCGTCTCGCTCTCGGGACCGAACGCCTCGCTCGGCGTTCCCTACGCGAAGGGCATGCAGGCGGCGGTCGCCTACCGGCCCGAGATCGCCGGACGCAAGGTCGTCCTCACGGTCCTCGACGACGCTTCCGACCCGACCACCGCGGGCCGCAACGCGAGAAAGCTGATCGAGGAGGAGAAGGTCGACGTCATCATGGGCACCTCGGGGGTGCCGGCGGCGATCGCCATGGCGCAGGTGTCGCGCGAGACGAAGACGCCGATGATCGGCCTGACGCCGATCGGCCTGCCGCCGGCCGACGCCGAGTGGCTCTTCACCGTCGCCCAGCCGACGCCGCTGATGGTCAATGCGGTGGTCGAAAAGATGAAGGCGAACGGCGTCAAGACAGTCGCCTACATCGGCTTCACCGACGCCTGGGGCGACCTCGTCTACGACGCGCTCCTGAAGGCGACCGAGCCGGCGGGGATCAAGGTCGTCGCCAACGAGCGCTATGCGCGGCCCGACCCGTCGGTGACCGGGCAGGTGCTGAAGATCGTCGCCCTCCGTCCCGATGCGGTGATGACCGGCGGCGCCGGCACGCCGGGCGCGCTGCCGTTCCTCGCCCTGCAGGAGCGCGGCTTCAAGGGCGGCATCTACGGCAACCACGGCATGATCAACCCCGACTTCCTGCGCGTCGCCGGCTCCGCGGCGAGCGGCGCGTTCCTGCCGACCGGCCCGGTGATCGTCGCCGACCAGCTGCCCGCCAACTACCCGACGCGCAAGATCTCCGACGACTTCCGCGCCGCCTTCCTCAAGGTCAACGGCGCGCCGTCGACCGACGCCTTCTCGGCCTACTCGTTCGACGGCTACCTCGTGTTTGCCGAAGCCGCCGCGCGCGCGATCGCCGCCAC
>JBDSLQ010000383.1:0-10255 GCA_039916285.1 Caldimonas sp. | reverse complement strand
GACGCTGACGCCGATCTTCGTCTCCTTGGTGTCGCGGCGGATCGTCGCGCGACGCGGCGGCGAAGCGGTGGGGATGGGCAGGATGGCGGTCATTGCAGGCTGGCGCGCAAAGCATCGATCATCAGGCCATTTTCCTCCGCCGTGCCGACGGTGAGGCGCAGGCAGTCGGCGAGGAGCGGATGGAGTCCTTCGACATTCTTGACCAGCACGCCGCTCGCCTTCATCGCCTGGAACACCGACGATGCACCCGGCACCCGGACCAGGATCATGTTCGCTTCGCTCGGGAACGCCGTCACGCCCGGCAATGCAGCCAGCTCGCGCTGCAGGCGCGTTCGCTCTCCGCGCAGCAGCGACGCCTGGCGCGCGAACTCTTCTGCATGCTCGAGCGCGAACAGCGTCGCCTCGGCGTTGAGGGCACCGATGTTGTACGGCGGACGAACCTTGTCGACCTCGTCGATCAGTGCCGCCGGCCCGGCGAGGTAGCCGAGGCGCACGCCCGCCAGGCCGAACTTGCTGAGCGTCCTGAGGACGAGGACGTGCGGCAGCGAGCCGACCCTGGGCATCCACGAGCGCGAAGAGAACGGCTGGTACGCCTCGTCGAAGACGACCAGTCCGTCCTGGGCGCCGACCGCGGCGACGATGCATTCGACCGCCCGTTCGTCGAACAGGTTGGCGGTCGGGTTGTTCGGATAGGCGATGTAGATGAGCGCGGGACGATGCGCCTCGATCGCCGCCAGCAGCGCAGTGGCGTCGAGCTCGAAGCTCGCGGTGAGCGGAACGCCGACGAACTTCAACCCCTGCAGGCGCGCCGACATCTCGTACATCACAAAGCCGGGCAGCGGCGCCAGGATCGTCGCGCCGGGGATGTCGCAGGCCAGCGCGAGGAGCGAGATCAGCTCGTCGGATCCGTTGCCGAGCATCAGCTTGCAGCCCGCCGGCAGCTCGACGTGCTTCGACAGCGCGGCGATGACGTCGCCGACGCAGCGCGTCGGATAGCGGTTGATCGCGACCTGGCCGAGCCTTCGCCCGAGCTCGCGCTGCAGCGTCTCGGGCAGGCGGAACGGGTTCTCCATCGCGTCGAGCTTGACCAGCCCTTCGCTTTGCTGGATCGCGTAGGCGTGCATCGAGCGCACGTCCTGGCGGATGACGCGCGCGTACCGTGCGGGCGTGCGGGTCTCGTCGCTCACGAGTCGCCTCCTTCGAGACGGAGCTCGGCGGCGCGCGCGTGCGCCTCGAGCCCTTCGCCGCGCGCGAGCACGGCTGCAATCGGCGCGAGGGCCACGGCGCCGCGCCGGCTGACCTCGATCACGCTGGTCCGCTTCTGGAAGTCGTAGACGCCGAGCGGCGACGAGAAGCGTGCCGTTCCCGCCGTCGGCAGGACGTGGTTCGGGCCGGCGCAGTAGTCGCCCAGGCTCTCGCTCGTGAACGCGCCAAGGAAGATCGCGCCGGCGTGCGTCAGGAGCGGCTCCCAGCGCTGCGGCTCGCTCGCGCTGACCTCGAGGTGCTCGGGCGCGATCCGGTTGCTGATGGCGCACGCTTCTTCCATCGAGCGGGTGAGGACGAGGGCGCCGCGGCCCTCGAGCGACGCCCGGATGACCTCGCGGCGCGGCTGCTCCGGCAGCAGGCGCTCGATCGCATCGCGCACGCGTTGAAGGTACGCCGCATCGGGGCAGAGCAGGATGCTTTGCGCGAGGGCATCGTGCTCGGCCTGGCTGAACAGGTCCATCGCGACCCAGTCGGGCGGCGTCGTCCCGTCGGCGAGGACCAGGATCTCGCTCGGCCCGGCGATCATGTCGATGCCGACGGTGCCGAAGACGCGCCGCTTGGCGCTCGCGACATAGGCATTGCCCGGGCCGGTGATCTTGTGCACGGCCGGGATCGATGCCGTACCGTAGGCCAGCGCGGCGATGGCTTGAGCGCCGCCGATCGTGAACACGCGGTTGACGCCGACGAGCGCGGCGGCGGCAAGGACGAGGCGGTTGCGCTCGCCACCCGGCATCGGCGCGACCATGACGATCTCGCCGACGCCTGCGACCTTGGCCGGCAGCGCGTTCATCAGCACACTCGACGGATAGGCGGCTTTTCCGCCCGGCACGTAGATGCCGACCCGTTCGATCGGCGTCACCTTCTGGCCGAGCAGGCTGCCCTCGCCGTCGCGATGGCTCCACGAGCGGCCGCACGCTTCGAGCTGGCGCTCGTGGAAATCGCGGATCCGCGCGGCGGCCGCGTCGAGGGCCTGCCGCTGCGCCGCGGGCAGCGCGGCGAGCGCCGCCGCGAGCTCGGCCGGGCCGACTTCCAGCGCCGCCATCGTCGGCGCAGCGACCCCGTCGAAGCGGCGTGTGTACTCGAGCACGGCGGAATCGCCGCGCTCGCGAACGTCGGCGAGGATCGCCTCGACGCTGGTCTCGATCGCGCGGTCGGTCTCGGCCGGGTAGGCGAGCAGCGCCTTCAGCGTGGCGTCGAAACCCCCCTCGCGACTGTCGAGGGCACGCAGCGCGAGCGTCATGTCGTCTGCGCCGCCGCGACCGCCGCAGCGAGCGAATCGATCAGCGCACGGATCGGCTCGCGGTCGAGCTTCAACGCCGCC
Source organism: Caldimonas sp. (assembly GCA_039916285.1). Lineage (GTDB taxonomy): Bacteria > Pseudomonadota > Gammaproteobacteria > Burkholderiales > Burkholderiaceae_C > Schlegelella_A. Next base: position 7,668 of record JBDSLQ010000383.1, on the reverse strand, counting down.
TTGTTGACGACGAGCCGCGCCGAGATCTGCATGATCTCCTCGACCTCGATCAGCGCGTTCGCCTTCAGCGTGTTGCCCGACGCGACCAGGTCGACGATGGCATCGGCCAGGCCGGTCAGCGGCGCCAGCTCCATCGAGCCATAGAGCTTGATGATGTCGACGTGGACGCCCTTGTCGGCGAAGTGGTCGCGTGCGATCTGCGTGAACTTGGTGGCGACGCGGATACGCGAGCCCTGGCGGGCGGCGCGCGCGTAGTCGAAGTCGGTCGGCGCGGCGACGCTCATCCGGCAGCGCGCGACGCCCAGGTCGAGCGGCCGGTACAAGCCTTCGCCGCCGTGCTCTATCAGCGTGTCGAGGCCGACAACGCCGAGATCGGCGCCGCCGTGCTGCACATAGGTCGGCACGTCGCTGGCGCGGACCAGGACGATGCGCAGATCGGGCCGCGACGTGGCGACGATCAGGCGCCTGCTCGTCTCCGCGTTGTCGGCGAGCGCGATGCCGGCGGCGGCGAGCAGCGGCAGCGTCTCGTCGAGGATCCGGCCTTTCGACAAAGCCAGTGTGATCACGATCGCGTCTCCCGGCTATCGACAGTGATCACGCCGGCACCCGCTCCACGTCGGCGCCGAGCGTGCGCAGCTTGGCCTCCATGCGGTCGTAGCCGCGGTCGAGGTGGTAGATGCGATCGACCACGGTGACGCCTTCCGCGACGAGCGCGGCGATGACCAGCCCTGCAGACGCGCGCAGATCGGTCGCCATCACGGTCGCGCCCGACAGCTTGCCTGTGCCCTGCACGACGGCGACGCGGCAGTCGACGTCGATCTTCGCGCCGAGGCGCAGCAGCTCGTTGACGTGCATGAAGCGGTTCTCGAAGATCGTCTCGGTGATCGTCGCCGCGCCGTCGGCGATGCAATCGAGCGCCATCAGCTGCGCCTGCATGTCGGTCGGGAATGCCGGGTACTCGCTGGTGCGCACGCTAACCGCGCGCGGCCGCGCGTCGGCGCGAACGCGGACCCAGCCGTCCCCGACGTCGATCGTCGCCCCGGCTTCGCGCAGCTTTTCGATCACCGCCTCGAGGTGCTCGCCGCGGGCGTGGCGCAGCACCGCGTCGCCACCCGCGGCGGCGACCGCGCAAAGGAAAGTACCGGCCTCGATCCGGTCGCTGACGATGCGGTGTGTGACCCCCTGCAGCCGCTCGACGCCGACGATGCGGATCCGGCTCGTGCCGTGCCCCTCGATGCGCGCGCCCATGGCGATCAGCATTTCGGCGAGGTCGCCCACCTCGGGCTCCTGCGCCGCGTTCTCCAGGATCGTCTCGCCCTCGGCGAGCGTAGCGGCCATCAGCAGGTTTTCGGTGCCAGTAACGGTGACCATGTCGGTCGTGATGCGCGCCCCCGAAAGCCGCTTCGCGCGGGCGACGATGTAGCCGTGCTCGACGACGATCTCCGCGCCCATCGCCTGCAGCCCCTTGATGTGCTGGTCGACCGGCCGGGTGCCGATCGCGCAGCCGCCCGGCAGCGACACGCGTGCTTCGCCGAAGCGCGCCAGCAGCGGCCCGAGGACGAGGATCGAGGCGCGCATCGTCTTGACGAGCTCGTAGGGCGCTTCGTGCGAGGTGACATCGCTCGCGGTGAGCGCCAGCGAGTTCGCGCCTCGCTCGGTCATCTCGAGAGCGACGCCGAGCGTCCTCAGCAGGCGCGCCATCGTCGTCACGTCGTTCAGGCGCGGCACGTTCAGCAGCTGCACGCGCTCGGCGGTGAGCAGCGCGGCGCACATCTCGGGCAAGGCGGCGTTCTTGGCGCCGGAAATGGCGATCTCGCCTGCGAGCCGGCGGCCGCCGCGGATGCGGAGTTGGTCCATGTGTGGGGCGACGCGGTCGTCGCTCGGGGTCTCGGAACGGCGCTAGGCCGGATGTCGGGTGCTGGCGTACTCGGCGGGGGTGAGCGTCTTCATCGACAGCGCGTGGATCTGCTCGCGCATGCGGTCGCCGAGGGCGCGGTAGACGCGCTGGTGTCGGGCGATCCGGTTCGTCCCCTCGAACTCGGCGCAGACGATGGTGGCGAAGAAATGGCGGCCATCGCCTTCGACCTCGACGTGCTCGCAGGCGAGGTTGTCAGCGATGAAGCGCTGGATGTCGTCCGGGGTGGGGTCGGCCATCGGCCGATGTTATCGCGAGAGGGTGGTCAGGGCTCGGCGGCGCGCCGCTCGAACGCTTCGCGCAGCCGCCCCGCAGGCTCGGCGGCGAGCGCCCGCAGGGGCAGCGCCACGCGCTCCCATGCCGGATCGGCGTAGCGGATCGCGAGCACCGCCTTGACGGCGGCGATCAGCGGATAGCCCGAGACGATCGCGCGCAGGTCGCCAGCCTTGCTGACGGCGGCGGCGCCCCCAGGCGTCCCTTGCCCGGCCCAGGCCGACTGCGCGGACGGCGCGGTCAGGTTGACGGTTGCCGAGATGCAGCCCGCGAAGCCGTCGGCATCGGCGCTGCCGAGCGCCGCCTCCGAGCTCGGAAAGACGTCGAAGTCGGGCACGGCCCTGGCGACGGTGCGCGCATAGGCCAGATCGCCGGCGCTGTCCTTCAGGCCCACCAGCGTTGCGCCGAGCCGCTCGCGCAGCCGCACCACGACCTCGACCGGCCACGGCACTTTCGTGTTCTGCGGGATGTGGTACAGGTAGATCGCCAGGCGGGGGTGATCGACGCGGCGCGTCAGCGCCTCGACGTAGGCGACCAGACCGTCGTCGGGCACCTGCGGATAGAAGAACGGCGGCAGCACCAGCTGGCCGGCGAAGCCGAGCTCGCAGGCGGCGCGCGTCAAGCGCACGGTGTCGTCGAGCGCCGGCAGGCCGGTGCCGACCATGAAGCGGTCGAGCGGCAGGCCGCTTCCGGCGACGGCACGCATCACGTCGAGCCGCTGCTCGATGCCGAACGACGTCGCTTCGCCGGTGGTGCCGAGCAGGTTGATGGCGTCGCAACCCTCGTCGAGGAGGGCGCGGCAGTGAGCGAGCAGGCGAGGCAGGTCGGGCCGCTGCCCGGCATCGATCGGCGTGGCGGTGGCGGCGATCACGCCGCGCGGACGAGCGAAGGTCATCGGGATCCCCGGCCAGGAACGAGAAAGTCGAAGTCGCAGCCTTCGTCGGCCTGCAGCACGCAGCGGTGGAAGAGCGCCGCGTAGCCGCGCGACGGCGCCGGCGCGGCACCGCGCGCGCCGGTTGCCTCGAAGTCCTGCTCGCGCCGCGCCAGCTCGGCGTCGCCGACGAGCAGGTCGATGCGCCGGCCGGCGACGTCGAGCCGGACCTGATCGCCGTTGCGGACGAGGGCGAGCGGCCCGCCGAGCGCCGCCTCGGGCGTCATGTGGAGGACGATCGCGCCGAACGCGGTGCCGCTCATGCGCGCGTCCGACAGGCGAACCATGTCCTTGACGCCCTGCATCGCCAGCTTCTTCGGGATCGGCAGGTAGCCGGCTTCGGGCATGCCCGGCGCGCCGATCGGGCCGGCATTGCGCAGGACGAGCACGTCGTCGGCACCGACATCGAGGTCGGGCGAATCGATCCGCGCCGCCATGTCGTCGACCGAGTCGAAAACGACGGCGCGGCCGGTGTGCTGGAGCAGGCCCGGCGTCGCCGCCGATTGCTTGATGATCGCGCCGCGCGGCGCGAGGTTGCCGCGCAACACCGCCATGCTGCCGCTCGCGTTGATCGGGTCGGAACGCGGCCGGATCACGTCCTGCGCATCGCGCGTGTCGAGGCCGGCGAGCCGCTCCCGCAGCGAGCTGCCGCAGACGTCGCGCGCGTCGAGGTCGAGCAGGTCGGCGAGCTCGTGCACCAGGCGCGGCACGCCGCCGGCCCAGTGGAAGTGCTCCATGTAGTGGCGGCCCGACGGCTTCAGGTCGACCAGGACCGGCACTTCGCGGCCGAGCGCGTCGACCTCGTCGAGGTCGATCGGAATGCCGAGACGTCCCGCCACGGCGGTCAGGTGGATCAGCGCGTTGGTCGAGCCGCCGATCGCCTGCAGGACGACGAGCGCGTTGCGGAACGCCGCCCGCGTCATCAGCTCGCTCGGCTTCGGGCCGCCGCCCTCGGCCATCGCCACCGCCTGGCGGCCGCTTGCTTCGGCCGAGCGCAGCCGGTCGGCGTGGGTCGCGGGGATGCTCGCCGAGTGCGGCAGCGCGAGTCCCATGATCTCGACGATGCATGCCATCGTGCTCGCCGTTCCCATCACCATGCAGGTGCCGGCGGTCGGCGCGAGGCGGCCGTTGACGGCGTCGATCTCTTCGGCGGAAATTCGGCCGCCGCGGAAGTCGCTCCACAGGCGCCGGCAGTCGGTGCACGCGCCGAGCGTCTCGCCACGGTGATGGCCGACCAGCATCGGTCCGACCGGAACGAACACCGCCGGAACGTCGGCCGACGCGGCGGCCATCATCTGCGCCGGGATCGTCTTGTCGCAGCCGCCGATCAGGACGACCGAGTCCATCGGCTGCGCGCGCATCATCTCCTCGGTGTCCATCGCCATCAGGTTGCGAAGGAACATGCTGGTCGGATACGCGAACGACTCGTGGATCGAGATCGTCGGGAACTCCATCGGCAGGCCGCCGGCCAGCATCACGCCGCGCTTGATCGCATCGACCAGCTGCGGCACGTTGCCGTGGCAGGCGTTGTAGTCGCTGAAGGTGTTGGCGATGCCGACGATCGGCCGCGCCAGCGCGTCGTCGGAGAGGCCCATCGCCTTGACGAATGCCTTGCGCAGGAAAAGCGAGAACTCGGCGTCGCCGTACGACGTCAGCCCTTTGCGCATTCCGGTCGGGTCGGCCATCTCTTGATAATAGTGGGCTGGGCGTGCGCGACGACCCCGTCGCAGCCCGCCAGCGCGGAGGAAGGCCATGGCGGTGCAGCGGATCGGCTTGATCGGCGCCGGCTTCGTCAGCCAGCACCACCTCGCCGCCTGGCAACGGCTCGCCGGGCAGGCGATCGTCGTCGCCATCGCCGATCCATCGCCGGAGAACGCGCGCCGACGCGCAGATGCGTTCGGCGTGCCCGGCGTCTACGACAGCGCCGAGGCGATGCTCGCCGGCGAATCGCTCGACGCCGTCGACATCGCCTCGCCGCGCGAGACGCATGCGGCGATGGTCCGACTGGCGGCGGCCCACGGCATCGCGGCGCTGTGCCAGAAGCCGCTCGCGCCGACCTACGACGAAGCGGCCGCGCTCGTGGCGGAGGTCGCCGGCATGCGCCTCATGGTCCATGAGAACTGGCGCTTTCGCGCCTACTACCGGCAGATCGCCGGGTGGCTCGGCGCCGGCCGGATCGGCGCCGTCGTCCAGGCGCGGATGAGCCTGCTCGGCTCCGGGCTGCTGCCGACGGCCGTGGGCGAGCGGCCGGCCCTCGTTCGCCAGCCCTTCATGGCGACGCTCGAGCGCGCGCTGGTCATGGAGGTGCTCATCCATCACCTCGACACGCTGCGCTTCCTGCTCGGCGACCTCGCCGTGGTGACGGCGCATCTCGGTCGCGGCTCGAGCGCGATGCGCGGCGAGGACCGCGCCGCGATCACGCTGCAGACCGGCCGCGGTGCCCCGGTCCAGCTGATCGCCAACCTGTGCGTGCACGACGAGCCGCCGACGCTGGTCGACCGCCTCGTCCTCGTCGGCGAGACCGGGACGATCCGGCTCGACGGCGCGAAGCTGACCTGCAGCGGCGCACAGCCCGAGACGCTCGAGTTCGACCTCGACGCCTGCTACTCGGATTCGTATGCCGCCGTCATCGCCCACTTCGCCGAAGCCCTGCGGCGGGGCGGCGCCTTCGAGACCGCGCCCGAGGACAACCTGCGGACGCTGCGGATCGTCGAGGACGTCTACGAGTCCGCGACCCGGTTCGCGAGCTCGCCGCCGGCGTAGAAGCGGGCGACGTTCGCGAACAGGGCGCGCATCTTGGTGCGAAGCGCGTCGCGCGTTCCGGCCGAGATGTGCGGCGTCGCGACGACGCTGCGCAGCGCCAGCAAGGGATTTGTTCGCGCCGGCGGCTCGCCCTCGAAGACGTCGAGGCCGGCGCCGCCGAGGCGCCCGCTCGCCAGCGCGTCGTGCAGCGCCGCTTCGTCGATCAACCCGCCGCGCGCGGTGTTGACGATCATCGCTCCCGGCTTCATCCGCGCGATCGCGGCGGCGTCGACGATGTGCCGGGTCCCCGGCGTGAGCGGCACATGCAGGCTGAGCAGGTCGACGCGCTCGAGCAACGACTCGAAGCCGACGCGCGACACCCCAAGCTCGCGTTCGCGCGCCGGATCGAGCGGCGCCGCGTCGTCGCTGTACACGCCGATGGTGGCGAACGCCTTCATCCGCTCGGCCACCGCCTGGCCGATGCGGCCCATGCCCAGATAGCCGACCGTCATGCCGGCGAGCTCGCGCGATTCCGGCCGCAGCGCGTTGACGTGCCAGCGTCCCTGCCGCAGCTCGGCGTCGGCGTACGGCAGCCGCTTGCAGACGGCGAGCGCGAGCAGCACCGCGTGCTCGGCGACGCCGGTCGTCGTGCCTTCCGGAGTCAGCGCGAGCGGAATTCCGCGCGCGCGCAGCGCCGCGCCGTCGACCGTGTCGTGATGGCCGACACCCTGGTGGTGGACGAGGCGAAGCGAGGTCGCGGCGTCGATCACCTCGCGCCGCAGCGGCGTCGAGGCGACGATGATCACTTCGGCGAGCGCCGCCTTGGCGCGCCGCTCGGCGTCGTCGTCGGCGTCGAGGGTCAGCAGCTCGTAGCCCGCCGGCACCTCGCGCCGGATGATCTCGTACACCGATTCCGGCGCGTGCGAGAGGTAGAGGACGCGGGGCATCGCACGCTCAATCGAGGAAGCGGACGCCCTTGGCGGCGATCGTCGCCTGGACCCACGCCGCCTCGCTGGCGCCCGATCGCACCGCCTGGTCCATCTGCGCTTCCTTGCGCGCGACCGAGGCAAGCGCAGCGACCACTTCGGCGACGCGAGCCCGCGGCACCACCGCCACGCCGTTCTTGTCGCCGACGATCACGTCGCCGGATTCGATCGCCGCGCCGCCGACGACGACGGCCAGGCCGATCTCGCCCGGGCCGTCCTTGAACGGCGAGTTCGGCGACAGGCCGCGCGCGAACACCGGGATGCCCAGCTCGTCGATGCCGTCGATGTCGCGCACCATGCCGTCGGTGACGCAGGCGACGACCCCCTTGTTGCGCGCGACGCCGAGCAGGATGTCGCCGGCCACCGATGCCTGCTCGTAGTCGCCGGTCTCGATCACCATCACGTCGCCGGGCTCGGCGTAGGCGATCGCGGCGTAAGGCGCCAGGTTGTCGCGCGCCCGGCTGCGCACGGTGAGCGCGACGCCGGTGAACGCGGTGGCCCGGCTGAGCGGCCGGATGCGGTGATCGATCGCGCCTTGGCGGCCCATCGCGTCGACGATCCAGCCGACCGCGACGCCCGTGAGCGCGCGCACGTGCTCGGGATCGGGCCGTGGGAAGCGGCGGCGTACGGTCAGTGCGGGTTCGGATGCGGCCATCGCGATCTCCTCGAAGCGTGGGTAAGTGATGTCGTGTGTGCGCTCAGTCGAGCGCTATGCCGCTCGCGGCATCGAACAGACGCACCCGGGCGAGGTCGGGGCGCAGGTGGGTCCGCTCGCCGACCCGGACGTTCGCGTCGCGGCCGAGCCGCGCGTTGAGCTCGCT
>JBDSLQ010000382.1:0-18309 GCA_039916285.1 Caldimonas sp. | reverse complement strand
AAAGTGGGTCAGATTTAAGTCGGCGTTGACAGGTGGGTTCACAGGCCCGGCTTTGTTGGTGGGAGACGACGCAGCGACCTCTCGCTTTCTCTTCTCCGCGGCGTTCAGCTCTTGGATCGAGGGAGTCTTGCGGACTTGGCCCGAAGGACATGGACCTTCCTGATACGTGACGGTGCCGTTCACAATGCATTTGTGCAGTGGCGCGGCCGAGGCCGAAGTGACTGCAAACAACAGAATCAATGCTGAGATTGGCACCGATGTGCAACTAGGCATGTTGGTTTACCTGATCAAGGGCGGATGACGTCTCCAGCCTATGCGACGCTTCTGTGGAGCCTACCGTTTGACATGAGCGGCGGGCCAAAGGGCGCGATGCGGCACGTCGAACGCCCGCTCGATGGAACGGTCAGGCGACACTGGGATTCAGCTCCACCTCACCCTCGATCTCGACGGGGATGTTGAATGGCAATTCGGCCAGGCCCACAGCACTGCGTGCGTGCGCTCCGATCTCCGGCCCGAACGCACTGAGTATGAGATCGGTGAAGCCGTTGATGACGTTCGGCTGACGAACGAAGCCCGGCGCAGAGTTCACCATCCCGAAGATGCGGCTCCAACACGCGATGCGCTCCAGGCTTCCGAGCTCGCGCTTGAGGCTTCCGAGAATAGCGAGGCCGGTCAGGCGCGCGGCTGCGTAGGCGTGCTCCTCGGACACGTCAGCACCGACCTTGCCCAGGGGCAGAGCGAGCGAGCCATCGGCGTTCGTCGGGCCATGCCCGGAGAAGATTGCCCGACTGCCCACGACGCGCACCCACGGGAAGGGCAGCGTTATGCCTGGCGGCAACTGCAGAGGCTCCGGCAGGACCAGGCCCAGCGCGCGGAGGCGATCTTCAACGATTGACACTAAGGGCGTCATTTAGCAACGGATTCAATCGAGACCCTCTGCCTTTGCCAAATCGGAGGCTTCGGTCGGGTTGTCGGTGATGTAGTACAGCCGCCATGCGCCACCTTCGAGACGCCACCGCGCGAACAGCGGCTCGCGGTCCCAAACCATTGCGTACTTTCCATCTTGCTTGGGCAACCCAAGGTGCTGGCCTCGTAGAACGAGCGTCGCGCGGCCCTCGGTCGGGTACATCTTCACGCGGACGATCTCAAACCTGAGATCGAACGAATTCAGGAAGATGGCTACGTAGGACGCAACGGCCTCGCGCGAGGCCTTGGAGTTCGACTGCGGGAAGACCCAAACTGCGTCTGGCGTAAGAGACTCCTTTAGGGCGGGCACGTCGCGGCGCGCTAAAGCTGCCTGAAATTGCGCGAATGACTCTCGCAGGGCGGGTTCGGTAGAGGCGGATCCAGGCTGCGAGTAACAGGCTGGCGCAAAGAGCAGCGCCAGGGCTGTCGAAGTAAGGAGATAGCAAAGCCGGGACATTTCGACCTTTGAAGTGGCGCCTAACGTTTGACGTGAGCGGCACGACGCGGCAGGCGAAGCCTGCCTTGGCATGTCCGCTCGATGGAGGGGTCAGACGACACTGCTGGCCGGCTTAGGTACGACGTAGCGCACTGGGCAGACAGCCAGGTCATCGCAGCGATTCCAAGTGCGTGGCCAGCGACTCGATCTCGGCGTTGCTGAGGTTGGCAAAGAGCGGATCGGGCTTCGCGGCGGTGCCGTGCGACCGCGTGCCGCCCCGCATCAGCTGCAACGACCAAACGGTGTAACGCGCCTTTTGCCCAGCGAGCCGTGCCGCGCCGGCGTTCGTCCCCTGCAAGGCCGGACCGTGGCAGTCGGTGCATCGCAAGCGATCGGCCAACGCGCGGCCGGTATCGCTATCGGACGATTCCGGGGCGCGCGGGGGCAGCAATGCCGCGTAGTACTCGGCGACGTCGTTGACATCCTGCTCGCTCAACTCCTCCGCAAGGCTCACCATCATCGGGCCGGGCCGCCGACGCTCGCGGAACGCACGCCACTGCGCAATGAAGGCGGCTTTCGGCTGCCCTTCGAGCAGCGGGTACATCGTTCCCGTAGATGAGTGGCAGAACACGCAGCGCGCGGCGGCGAGCCGCTCGCCAGCTGACGCGTCGCCGGTTGCCGTGCCGTGCGCGACCAGCAGGCATCCTGACAGCGCAGCGGCTGCAACTGCGTGTCGAGCGCGGTTAGAGATCACTTCGAGTTCTCCCGTGAGCGCAGCAATCGTAGTTCGGTGGAAGTTGGAGCGTCAAGAGGGCTCCTGTTGTCGAACGTTTGACATGAGCGGCGGCTGGAGGAACAGAGCTTGCCGGAGGACGTCCGCTCGATGGGAGGGTTAGACGTCGGCCCGCGCATGTGCCGGAAGGAAAGGGGCGACATGTCGCTCGTTACTTGGCTCGTCCGCCAAACACCAAAAGCAGACCTCCGACCACAATCGCACCGACACCAACCCAGACGGGAACATTTACCGTTTCCTGCCTCTTCGCCGAAAGCTCGAGCGGGCCAATCTTGGCGACAGTGCTGTCCTTGGTATAGCTAAAGCCGCCGTAGAGCAGGACGAGGGCGCCCAAGACAATGATGATGATTGCGGCAATTCTCATGATGCTCCCGACCAAGGTTGACGCTCGTTTCCGTAGTGCGTGTCCGCACTCCGCAAGAGCAAGGAGTCGGACATTACCAGCAAGGAGAGTGGTGAAGGCCCGGTCGCAGAGATCAATGATCGGAGCCGCGTCCGGCCAACGAGAACGCCCTGGGCTGACTCATTTCACGCGAAGGGCCCGCCGCATCGGTGAGCGGCGTCTAACGTTTGACGTCAGCGGCGGGCCAAAGGCTGCGAAGCAGGCTTTGGAACGTTCGCTGGATGGAAGGGTCAGGCGACATGCTTGTCACTGCCCACTGCTAACGACTGACAGTTGACAGCGGCGGCAGCTGCCGACCCCTCACCCCTGCCGCGAATGACGCGCACCCAGAACCAGAGCTCGCAAGCAGCACCAGCAAGAAATGCGACCGCACCGCCCGACCGCATGCCGAAGGAGTACAGCACGAGAGCTGCTACCAACAATGCGACCGTCACGACGTGATACTTCATAAGTACCTCCTAGAGTTGTTAGCTAATTCGACGCTCAGCATGCCTCGGCTATGGCGGACCAAGTTGCTCAATTACCGCCCATTAAATTAAGTGGGAATGTAATGTTGCCCGCCGCTCGATAGAAGGGTTAGGCCACACACGCGACCGCGGTGAACATCACAAGCGCGCCCGGATAGAGCTTGACCGGCTGACACACTGCACGGGCCGGCGGCTCAACTGGAAAGTACTCTTTGAAAATTTCGTTGAATTCCTCGATCGCGCCCATGTCGAGCAAGTAGAGCTGCACGAACATGACGTCTTGATAGGTGCCTCCCGCCTTGCGAAGTAGCGCCCCGAGGTTTCGTAGCGCTTGGTGCGATTGCTCAACAAAGGATGGAAGCATTTCTCCGCTCTCAGGCGACCTACCGATCATGCCCGCCGTGTAGAGCATCCCGTTCGAAGCGACCGTCGCTTGCGAGACCGGGTTGTACATGGCTGCGGACGTTGCTGCCTTGATGACGCGCTTCATGGGGTTCTCGGTGGCGTGGACAAGAAAGTCTTGTGGGGCCTAACGTTCGACATGAGCGGCGGCGCAAAGGGCGCGAAGCGGCCTTTGGGACGTCCGCTCGATGGAGCGGTTAGGCGACTTGAAACTCTGCGAAAAAGACATGATTGATTTCATACGTAGTGACTGGTCGTAGACCAAGCTCCAAACTTTCGAGCATGTCTATCAGCCTCTCGCCATCGATCAGCTCAATAGGCGGTACGCCATCGCGCGATGCCTCGCGCCGTGCTTCCGCTGTAAACGTGCCTGTTGTTAGGACGATTCCCTTATCTGCGCGACCTGCCATTGCACCCCGGAAGTCTCGGACATGTGAGGGGGAGACAGATTTCGCATACCGTTTGCATTGGAAGAGAACTTTGAATGAGACCAACTGATTGACTTGAAGCGTGCCATAGCCGTCGATTCCGCCGTCATTGCTTTTTCCGGTGACAACGACCTGAGTAAAGCCAGCTTCCCGGAGAAGCCGTTGCGCTAGGCGCTCGAAGCCCGACGGCGGCAGCCCGAGTAAGAGCTCCAACGCTTCAGCGCGGTAGTCCTTAGACAGCGCTCCGCTGCCTTCGGCAACTTTTTCCGCAATCGGCTCATCGCTGGCGCTTTTTGCCCGGCGCTGCTCATCGAATATCTTGACCCAGCGAGTGAAGATTTCGCCCGCGTCGTCGAGCGTGAGGTGCACTTTGCGACCGCGCTCAGTCAGGCTCCAGACGCCGCGTTTTGACGAGTCAAGCAGGCCTTCGCGAACAAGATAGAAACGAGCCCAAGCAATGTTTGTGCGGTAACGCAAGCCACCAGAAGGAAGCAACTCGTTCTGCTCGTCGTCGGGAAGACCCATGTCCTGAGCGACCTGTTCTGCGACTTCATCCGGAGTGCCCGATCCGCCAAGCTTGCGCAGGCCATCAAGCAGCGGGCCGAAGTACCGGAGGAACTTGGTGCCCTCGAGCGTTCTCTTCTTTGGCATAGCTCCGTGGCTCCCTAAGTTGCCTAACCTGATATCGAAGACAACCGCAAGAACGACAGACTGTCCGCTATCAATGCCCGTCTAGACAAGTAATCTCCTCAAAGCCATGGGGCCCTCGTCGCAGGCGGCAGAATAGCTTTGTCTTGTTTGATGACCAAACCGGACAGGCTGAAACGCCCTAGTCTTGAGTGGAAGTGGACATCGCTCTAGCGCGGAGCCAGCCTTCTGAAACTGATGTCGTCCTGCTGCAGTCTGCCGCGATCTGCGAGGCGAGAAGGACCGTCTCGCGATGCGCTCATCGATGCAGACCCTGCAGATCATCTGCCTCAACAGACATCTCGGCTTCCCGCCCTTGCGCGCCGAGAGCCGTGCCGCAGAGCGTCGCCTGATCGCGAGAACGACGAGCGCATCGCGCGAACCCGGATGCTCACCCGCGAAAGCATCGCCGCGCTGTACCGGACTCCGCCCGGCAGCGTTCGCGGCCCGGGTCGAGGAAGAGCTCGGGCGCTGGAAGCAGCTCGCGGTCGAACACAAGATCGTCGCCGAGTAGCGCTTGCGGCCGGCGCCGCGCCGCTCGCGCCGGGCGGAGCGGCCTCAGCCGAGCAGGTCGAGAAGCGCCGCTCCGGCCTGCTCCGCCTGCGCGTGCGAGACGTCGAGATGGGTGACGGCGCGGATCGTCCGCGCGTCGAACGCGTTGACGAGGACGCCGCGCTCGCGCGCCCGCTGCACGAAGGTCGCGGCGTCGATGGCCCCGGCGCGCAGGCGCAGGACGACGATGTTGGTCTGCACCGTCGCCAGGTCGAGGTCGACCTGCGGGTGCGCCGCCAGCGCTGCTGCGAGCCGGCGCGCGTTGGCATGGTCGTCGACGAGACGTTCGCGGTGGTGGTCGATGCCGTGCAGCGCCGCGGCGGCGAAGAAGCCGGTCTGGCGCATCGCGCCGCCGAGCATGCGGCGCTGCCGCGTCGCCGCGGCGATCAGGTCGCGCGAGCCGGCGAGGAGCGAGCCGCCGGGCGCGCCAAGCCCCTTCGAGAACGAGACGGCGACGAGGTCGAACGGTGCCGCCAGCTCGGCTTCGGCGATGCCGCTCGCGACACTCGCGTTCCACAGGCGCGCGCCGTCCAGAAAGGTCGCGAGGCCGCGAGATCGCGCCAGGGCGCAGACGCGAACGACGTCGTCCTGCGCGAAGACGATGCCGCCGCTGCGGTTGTGGGTGTTCTCGATCTCGACCAGCGTCGTCGGCGGGTAGACCGGCAGGCCGCGCGGCTTGATCGCCTGCTCGAGCTCCGCCGCGCCGAACACGCCGCGCGCGCCGATCTCGACCAGCTGCACGCCCGCGTTCGCCGCCGAGCCGCCGGTCTCGTGCCAGGCGGCGTGCGCCTCGCGGCTGACGACGACCTCGTCGCCGGGCCGGGTGAGGACGCGCAGGGCAACCTGGTTGGCCATCGTTCCGGACGGCAGCCACAGCCCCTGTTCCTTGCCGAGCAGGGCGGCGACGCGCACCTGCAGCTCGTTGGTGAGCGGGTCCTCGCCGTACTGGTCGTCGCCGACGGGGGCGGCGGCCATCGCCGCGCGCATCGCGGCGGTCGGACGAGTGACGGTGTCGGAGCGAAGGTCGATGACGGTCATCGTGCGATTGTCTTCCGGCGCCGCTGGAGCGACGCGCGGCGTCTCCGGTCGGAGGGAGTCTGTCCGGGCCTCCCGCAAGGGGGTCCCCACCGTTGTGGAGCGCCAGACCGCGTGCTAACTTGACCGGCATCCCTTCGCTCTCTCGAGGTTCTTTCCATGACGCATCTTTCCCTGCGCCGGCTGTTGCCGGCCGTCGCCCTTTTCGTCGCCGCGTTAGCCGGCGCGCCGGCGAGCGCCGGCCCCTACGACCGCCTCGTCGTCTTCGGCGACAGCCTGTCCGACAACGGCAACAACGCCGCCGCCGGCCTGTTCGACCCGTTCCAGGTCGTCACAGGCAACACCTACATTCCTGCCAACACCTACGGGCCGGTCGGCACCTACAGCAACGGGCCGGTGTGGGCGAGCGACTTCGCCGCCATGCTCGGCCTGCCGTTCGCGCCGTCGCTCCTGGGCGGCAGCGATTACGCGTTCGGCGGCGCGGCCACCGGCACGCCCGGCTCCGGGCCGGGCGGCTTCCCGTACAGCCTGCTCACCCAGTCGGCGCTGTACCTCGGTGCCCCCGGCCTCGTCGTCTCGCCGAACGGGCTCTATGTCATCGCCGGCGGCGGCAACGATGCGCGCGCGGCGCTCACGGCGATCGGTGGCGGCGCCAATGCCGCGGCGACGGTGCTCTCGACCGCCACCTCGTTCGCCGCCAACGTCGGCACGATCGTCGACGCCCTGCAGGCGGCCGGTGCCCAGCACATCATCGTCTGGGATGCGCCGAACCTGGGTCTCGCGCCGGCAGTCATGGCCGGCGGCCCCGCCGCCGCCGCCCTCGGCACCTTCCTGGCGTCCTCGATGAACGCCGCCCTCGCCGCGCGCCTCGCCGGCGAGGCCGGCGTCATGACCTTCGACATCTTCGGCCTCGGCACGCAGATCGCCCTGCATCCCGCGCTGTACGGCTTCACCAACGTCACCGACGCGTGCGGCGCCGTCATCGCCGCGGACTGCAACCAGTACGCGTACTGGGACGGTATCCACCCGACCGCGGCCGCGCATCGGGTCATTGCCGGGGCGTTCGCGGTCGTCGCCATCCCCGAGCCCGAGACGTGGGCGCTGTTCGCCTTCGGCCTGGCGGCGCTCGGCGCAGTGACGCGGCGGCGTGCGAAGGCGGTCATGCCGGCATAGCGGCTTTGCCGGCGTAGCGCCTTCGCGCCCGCTACGCCCGGCGCCGCTCGGATCCGTCCAGCAGCTCGCGCAGCGTGCGGGCGACGACCTTGGTGGCCCGGCGCAGGTCGTCGAGCTCCAGGTGCTCGTCGGCGCGCTTGGCGTTCGATTCGAGCACAGTGCGCGGCCCGGCGCCGTAGATCGCTGCCGGCACGCCGGCCTCGCCGTAGAGGCGGACGTCGGTGTAGAGCGGCGTACCGGATTCGGGGATCGCCACGCCGAACACCGCTTCGCCATGCCGCTGCAGAGCGGCGACGAGGCCCGCGTTGCCCGGCAACGGCTTCAGCGCGCGGGCGAGCAGCAGGCGACGCACCTCGACCGTGATGCCCGGCCGGGCCGACGCGGCGCCGGCGATCAGCTCGCGCAACGTCGTTTCGACGGCGCCCGGATCCTCCTCGGGGATCATGCGCCGGTCGAGGCGAAAGCTCACCTTGCCCGGAACGACGTTGGTGTTGGTGCCGCCTTCGATCGTGCCGACGTTGAGATACGGGTGGGTGATGCCGGCGACCTGCGACGTGATGCCGCGATAGACGTCGTTCTGCCTGTAGAGCGCGTTCAGGATCGCGACCGCGCCCTGCAGCGCGTCCACCCCGGTGGCGGGAATCGCGGCATGGGCCATCTTTCCGTGCACCGTGACCTCGAGCTGCAGGCAGCCGTTGTGCGCGGTGACGACCTGGTAGCTGAAGCCGGCGGCGATCAGCAGGTCGGGCGCGACGATGCCTTGCGCCAGCAGCCGGCCGGGGCCGAGCTCGCCGCCGAACTCCTCGTCGTAGGTGAAATGCAGTTCGACGCTGCCCGCGAGCTTCGCGCCGGGCGCGTCGAGCGCGGGATCGGATGCGAGAGCGTCGAGCGCGGGATCGGATGCGAGCGCGTCGAGCGCTCGCAGGGCGAAGGTGTACGTCGCGAAATCGCTCTTGCTGACGGCGGCGGCGCGGCCGTAGATCCTGCCGTTCTCGATCTCTCCGCCGTAGGGATCGTGACGCCAGCCCTCGCCCGGAGGGACCACGTCGCCGTGCGCGTTGAGGGCGATCGTCGGCCCGTCGCCGTAGCGGCGGCGCACGACGAGATTGGTGATCGACGTCAGGCCGTGCTCGCGCACGATCGCCTCGGGAACCGGATGACGCTCGACCGCGAAGCCGAAGCCTTCGAGCAGCACCGCGGTCGCGTCCGCGTGCGGCGCGTTGTCGCCGGGCGGGGTGTCGGTGGGGACGCGCACCAGCGCCTGCAGGAAGCGGACCTCGTCGTCGAAATGCGCGTCGATCCAGGCGTCGAGACGGGCGAAGTCGTCGCCTGGACTCATCTGGGCGCGTTCTCCGCCGCGAGGCCCTCGAGCAGCTGCAGGAACGCCTCGACCGCGAGCTGCATGTCGTCGGCGTTGCTCGATTCGAGCGGGTTGTGGCTGATGCCGGCGTTCTCGCCGCGCACGAACAGCATCGCCTGCGCCATGACCTCGCCGATCTTCATCGCGTCGTGGCCGGCGCCGCTCGGCATGCGGTGCACGGGAACGCCGAGGGCGGCGACGGCGCGCTCCCAGCGCACCTGCCACTCCGGCGCCGACGGCGAGGCGGCGACGCGCATCGTCTCCTCGAGCATGAACGAAAGGCCGCGGCGATCGCAGATTCCGGCGGCAGCCGCCAGCACGTCGTCGACGCAGGCATCGCGCACCGGGTCGGTGGTGGCGCGGATGTCGAGGGTGAACTTGCAGCGGCCCGGGACGACGTTGGTAGAGCCGTTCGGCACCTCGAGCATGCCCATCGTGCCGACCAGGTTCGGCGCCGCCCGGGCGCGCTGCTCGAGGAAGACCGCGAGCTCGGCGACCGCGGCCGCGGCGTCGCGCCGGCTCGCCATCGGCGTCGTCCCGGCGTGGCTCGCCATGCCGCGCACCTCGCCGGCGAAGCGCACGCCGCCGTTGATCGAGGTGACGACCCCGAGCGGCAGGCCGAGCTCGTTGAGCACCGGCCCCTGCTCGATGTGCACTTCGACGAAGCCGAGGTAGTCGGACGGGTTGCGCCTGAGCCGCTTGATCGCGCCCGGTGTCGCCGGCAGCCCGGCGCGCCGCATCGCCTCCCGCATCGACACCCCGTCGGCGTCGACCTGGTCGAGCCAGCGCGGCTCGAACTGGCCGACGAGCGCACCCGAGCCGAGGAAGGTGGCCTTGTAGCGCTGGCCTTCCTCCTCGGCGAAGGCGACGACCTCGAGCCCGAAGGGCAGGCGCCTGCCGGCCCGGCTCAGCTCGCGCACGCAGATCATCGGCACGAAGATGCCGAGACGGCCGTCATAGCGGCCGCCGTTTCTCACGGTGTCGTAGTGAGAACCCGTCAGCAGCGTCTTCGCGGCCGGCGCGGCCGCGCGGTACTTGCCGACGACATTGCCGACGGCGTCGATCCGGACGTCGTCGAAGCCGCAGTCGCGCATCCAGCGAACGAGCTGCGCGGCGGCGGCGCGGTGCGCGTCGGTGAGGTAGGTGACCGTGAGCTGGCCCTGCTCGGCTAAGCCCGGGTCGGAATGGCGAGCCAACAGCTCGGCGCAGTCCCACGCCTGCTCGCCGAGGACAGGCCGGTGTGCGAAGCGGTCGTCCAGGCGCAGCTCGGCGACGCGGTGGACGTTGCGCAGCGCCTCGGCGAACTCGAAGTCGGGATGGTTGTCGAGCCGGCGCTCGAAGGTGGCAAAGATCTGTGCCTTGGCGAGGCCATCGCCGCGCGGGCCGCGCACCGCGAGCATGAACGGGAAGCCGAAACGGTCGCCGTAGGCGGCGTTGAGTCGGGCGATGCGTGCCAGCTCGTCGGCGGTGCACGCGGTGAGGCCGACCTTGCCCTGTTCGCGGCTCGATTCCGCGGTGAGCGCTCCGGCGCTCATCGCCTTGCCGGCGAGCTCGGGATGCGAGCGCAGCAAGGCGAGCTGCTCGTCGCGCTCGGCCTCGGTGACGACTTCGACCAGTGCCCGCTTCAGCTGGGCCAGCGACAGGAACGGGCCGCGCGGCCAGGCGCGCTCGCTCACCCACGGGGAGTGCTCGTAGGTGCCCGCGAGCAGCGCGACGAAGTCCTTGTGCGAGGCGCGGTTCAGGCGCGCCAGGGTGAGGCCTTCGGCGTCCATCGTCGTTGCGTCGGGGTTCGTCCGGATTCCGCTCAGAGCGTGACGCGGACGGTCTTCACGACCGGCTGCAGCGCCGTGACCTGGTTGCGCACGAACGCCGTGAAGTCGGCCGGCGTTCCCGGCGACGTCGTCACGCCGAGCTCGAGCAGGCGCTTCTTAATGTCGGGCATCGCCAGCACTTCGTTGGTCGCGGCGTTCAGTCGCGCGACCAGGTCGGCCGGCATCCTGGCCGGGCCGGTGAGGCCGAAGAAGTTGTCGAGGACGAGGCGGCCGTGGCCCGATTCGCCGACCGTCGGCACGTCGGGCGCGAGCGGTGAACGCTGCGCCGAGGTGACCGCGAGCGGCTTGATCTGGCCGGTCTTGAAGAACGGCACGAAGGCGGTGATGACGTCGATGCCGACCGGGATCACGCCCGAGATCAGGTCGGTCGTCATCGGCGCGCCGCCGCGGTACGGCACGTGGGTCATCTTGATGCCGAGGGCGCGGCTCATCATCTCGCCGTAGATGTGGCCGATCGACGCCGGCCCGCCCGACCCGAACTGCAGGTTGCCGGATTTCTTCGCCGCGTTCTCGAGGTCGACGATCGTGTTGATGCCGACCGCCGGGTTGGCCATGACGACGCACGGCGCCGAGCCGATCGAGGCGATGTGGGTGAAGTCGGCGAGCGGGTCGTAGGGCTGCTTCTCGAGCGCGAACGGGCCGATCGAGATCGGCGTCGAGTTCGAGAGCATCAGCGTGTAGCCGTCGGCGGGCGACTGGGCGACGTTCGTTCCGCCGACGCTGCCGCCCGCGCCCGGGCGGTTGTCGACGATCACCGCCTGGCCGAGCTTCTTGGCGAGCTGCTCGCCGATCACCCGGGCGACGATGTCGCTGGCGCCGCCGGCGGCGAAGGTGACGACGATGCGGATCGGCTTGTCGGGGTAGGCCGCCCAGCCCGGCAGGGCGAGGGTGGCGGCGCCGGCAGCGCCGGCACGAAGGCAATCGCGGCGGGTCAATCGAAAGCTCATGGTCGTTCCTTGAAGGCAGCGGAGGGACGCCGCGTCATGCAACTCTTGCGCCACCGGCGGCGCCGGCAGCAGCGAACGGATGGAGCGCGCGCCAATGGCGCGCGATGTCGATGCGCTTTGCGATCCAGACGTTTTCGTGCCCCTGCACGTGGTCGAGGAAGCGGCGCAGCGCGCCGATCCGGCCGGGCTTGTCGAGCAGGCGGCAGTGCATGCCGACCGACATCATCTTGGGCCGGTCGAGGCCGGCGGGATCGCCCTCGCGGTAGAGGGCGTCGAAGGCATCGCGGAGGTAGACGAAGAAGTCCTCGCCGTGCACGAATCCTTGCGGCAGCGCGAAGCGCATGTCGTTGGCGTCGAGCGTGTAGGGGACGATGAGATGCGGCAGCCGCGACCTGTCGCTGCGCTCGACTTCAAGCCAGAACGGAAGGTCGTCGCCGTAATAGTCGCTGTCGTACTCGAAGCCGCCGAAATCGGCCACCAGTCGACGGGTGTTGGGGCTGTCGCGACCGGTGTACCAGCCGAGCGGGCGGGCGCCGGTCACCGTGCGGATCGACTCGACGGCGCGGCGCAGATGATCGGCCTCGGTGTCCTCGTCGACATCCTGGTAGGCGAGCCAGCGCCAGCCATGACAGGCGATCTCGTGGCCGAGCTCGACGAAGGCGGCCGCCGCCTCCGGGTTCCGCTCGAGCGCGAGCGCGACGGCGAACACCGTCAACGGCAGGCGGCGCGCTTCGAATTCGCGCAGGATGCGCCATACCCCGACCCGCGAGCCGTACTCGTAAAGACTCTCCATGCTGAGATGGCGTGCGGGGAACGAAGGCGGCAGGTGCGCCATCTCCGACAGAAACTGCTCGCTGCCGGCGTCGCCGTCGAGGACCGACTTCTCGCCGCCCTCCTCGTAGTTGAGAACGAACTGGACGGCGATGCGCGCGCCGCCAGGCCAGCGCGCATGCGGCGGATCGGCGCCGTGGCCGCGCAGATCGCGCGGATAGAGGGAAGCGACAACGTTCATCGAGTGCCGGCGACGATACACTTTTGCGCAGCGCCGGCGGATCTCCGCGGGCCCCGGAAGGCCCGATGGGAAAGCTCACGACGCACGTTCTCGACACCGCGAACGGCTGCCCCGCCGCCGGCATGAAGGTCTCGTTCCTCGGCAACGACGACGGCGTCTGGCGCGAGCTGAAGACAGTGGTGCTCGACGACGACGGCCGCGCCGATGCGCCGCTGCTCCAGGGCGCTGACCATCGGCCCGGGCGCTACCGGCTCGTCTTCTCGGTCGCCGCCTATTTCGCGGCGCGCGGCGCGAAGCTTTCCGATCCGCCCTTCCTCGGCGACGTGCCGATCGACTTCGGCATCGCCTCGGCCGACCAGCACTATCACGTGCCGCTGCTCGTCAGCCCGTGGTCGTACTCGACGTACCGCGGCAGCTGAGCGCAAGCGCCGCGGCGGTATGGACGCCTACCTGCTCGACTGGCTCAACTTCGTCCTGAGGGCAGCGCACGTCGTCACCGGCATCGCCTGGATCGGTGCCTCGTTCTATTTCGTCGGCCTCGACAACAGCCTGACACCCCCGAAGGACGCCGCCGATCGCGCCAAGGGGATCGGCGGCGAGCTGTGGGCGGTGCACGGCGGCGGCTTCTATCACCAGCAGAAGTACCCGGTCGCGCCGGCGCGCCTGCCCGAGCGGCTGCACTGGTCGATGTGGGAGAGCTACTCGACCTGGCTCACCGGCTTCGCGCTTTTCACGGTCCTCTACCTCTTCAACGCCGGCACTTTCCTGATCGACAGGTCGGTCTTCGACTGGTCGCCGGCGGCGGCGGTCGCGACCGCGCTCGCCTTCTTCGCCGTCTTCTGGTTCGCGTACGACGCGGCATGCCGGCTGTTCGGCCGCGGGCCGCGCGGCGATCTCGTCGTCGGCGTCCTCGTCGTCGCCCTGGTCGTGCTGGCGTCATGGCTCGCCTGCCACCTCTTCGCCGGCCGGGCGGCGTTCCTGATCGTCGGCGCGGTGATGGCGACGGCGATGACCGCCAACGTGGCGCACTGGATCATCCCCGGCCAGCGCAAGGTCGTCGCCGCGCTGCGCGAAGGCCGGCCGGTCGATCCGGTGCACGGCGAGCGCGGCAAGCAGCGCAGCGTCCACAACACCTACTTCACGCTGCCGGTCGTGTTCACGATGATCAGCAACCACTACGGCTTCGTCTATGGCGCCAAGCACAACTGGCTGGTGCTGGTCGCCCTGATGCTGGCCGGCGCGCTGATCCGCGTCTCGTTCGCGCTGCGCCACAAGGCGCTTGTCGAGAAGCGGCCGGTGCCGTGGCGCTACGCGATCGCCGGCACGCTGATCGTCGTCGCGACGGTCGCGGTGCTGCTGCCGTCGCCGCCGGCGGCGACGACACACGGCGCCGTGCCGACCTTCGCCGAGGTCGAGGCGATCATCCAGCAGCGCTGCAGCGTCTGCCACAACGCGGCGCAGGCCAACAAGAACGTGCGCCTCGACTCCGCCGCCGAGATCCACGCCCGTGCGCAAGCGGTCTACCAGCAAACGGTCGTGCTGAAGCTGATGCCGATGGGCAACGCGACGCAGATGACCGATGGCGAGCGCGCGGCTCTCGGCCGCTGGTACGAAGCCGGGACGCCGGCGCGCTGAGGATCACTCTTCGGGCTTGGTCGCCACGGTCTTGAAGACCAGGGTTCCGACCGGGCCGGCCGCCGGCGCATCGCGGTGGATGCCGATGCCGCCGATCCCGCCGATCCCGCCGCCGCCGATGGCGCCGCCCCCCGGCGCCGGTTCCAGGACGGGCCCGATGACGGTGCCGAAGATGCCGCCCACGGTTCCGCCGACCGGCGAGGGTGCGTCCTTGGTGACCCAGACGCGGATGATCGTGCCCTTGGTCTTGCCGGCCGGCACTTCGTGATCGAAATGGACTCGCCAGCCCTGGTTGAAGGCGTCGCGGAGCAGGTCGAGCATGCCCTGGCGAGCCGGCTGGTTGGCGTCGGCGCGCAGCTGGAAGCCCGATGCGGCGCCCTGCACGTGCGAGTCGAGCTGGACGATGACCTCGGCGATGAAGTTGTCGGGTGGCCTGCCGAAGCTGTCGCCGACCTCGTTGACGCGCAGCATCAAGATCTTTCCGGACTGGTTGCGCAGAGCCATCACGTGCTCCCCATGAAAAGGTGGGTGGGCCGCATGCCCGCGACGGGCGGCGGCGGATTCGGCAGTTCGGCGACGCGGATCAGCGTGCCGTTGTGCTGGCCGGTGCGCAGGTAATCGATCGCGACCGGCTTGTCGTGGGCGAAGGCGTCGCGCAGCACGGCGAGCATGCGCCGGCGCACCGGCAGGCTGGCGTCCTTGCGCAGCTGGAAGCCGAAGGCGCGGCCGGGCTCGGTGTCGAGCTGGATCACGACCTCGCCGTCGATGCGATCGACGGCCGGGCCGTAGGCGGTGCCGACGTCGTGCACGCGCAGCAGCACGATCCGGCCGCGCGCGCCGAGCAGCTCGCCGACGAGATTGCGCATCTGCACCGGCCGCGCGTCGAGATCGAGCTCGAACAGCTCGGCCAGCGCGTCGGTCTCGCCCTCGACGTAGATCTGGATGCGGTAGCGGCGTCCGCTCGTGCCGACCCGCTCGAACACGAAGCGCCCGAAGTTGCGCTGCTCGAGGTGGCCGACGAACTTGGCGCGGTAGTGGTCGGCGTCGAGCTTGAACTCGCCTTGCGAGCTGACGACGCTGGCCGCCTCGAGCAGGAGGTCGGCATCGATCGCCGGCTTGGAGATCGGCGAGCTCGTCACCTGCACCATCGCCGGGTTGTTGCGGTGGTCGTGGTCGCCGCCCTGGCGCGTCGATCGCACCAGGTGGATCGCGCCGAAGTGGTAGTCGCCGCTCAGCACGAACACGCCCTTGGGCCGGGGACCGGGGCGGCCGTCGGCGCCGATGTCGTTGGCGACGTCGAACAGGAGGTCGAACAGCCGGACCATGTCGGGCAGGTTCTTGTCGTACGTCCAGGCGTCGCGGATGTCGGGCTCGGTGATGGTGTCCTCGATGTGCTCGTAATAGACCTTGGCGCCGATCGCGCCGACGAAGGCACCGATCTCGGCGCCGGCCACCGCCCCGGCAACCGCGCCACCCGGTCCGCCGACGACGAAGCCGATCACCGCGCCGGCGAGCGCGCCGAGCAGGCCGCCGCCGCCCGCGCCGACGACGGGCGCGAGCAATCCGGCGAGCTTCTCCAGCTGCGCGATCGGCAGCATCGCCGGCGGCACCGGCACGACGACGAACACGAGATCGGCGTCGCGGACCTCGGCCGACGATGCCCAGCGCTTCATGCGCTGGTGCTGGGCGCGACCCATCACCGGGAAGGCGTCGTCGCGGCCGCGTGCGGTGCGACTGTCGGTGACATAGAACGCCGCCGGCCCGCGCTTGAACGAGTAGTCGAGAAAAGTCGCGCCGAAGCCGACCGGGTTGTGCGCGTGCTGGAACACGCGGTAGGCGCGCAATCCCGCGGCCTCGCGCTCGCCGTCGACGTCGACCGTGCCCCAGTCGTCGACGATCTCGTGGTCGTCGAGGGTCATGTACATCGGCCGGGTTCGCATCACGTCGCGCACCGGCTGGTAGTTCCACAGCTGGGCGTAGCGCCGCTCGTATCGCTCGGACCAAGGGTTGCCCGGAAAGATCCTCTCGATGCCGTCGGCGTAGATCTGGTCGCCGATCAGGAACGCGAGGTCGATGTCGTCGCGCGCGGCGAGCGCGTGCCAGCGGTTGAGCGAGCTGGGCTGGTCCGGCAGGTGGCACGACGCGAACGCGATCGTCAGGCGTCGCGGGTCGGCATCGAGGGTG
Source organism: Caldimonas sp. (assembly GCA_039916285.1). Taxonomy (GTDB): domain Bacteria; phylum Pseudomonadota; class Gammaproteobacteria; order Burkholderiales; family Burkholderiaceae_C; genus Schlegelella_A. The sequence goes on along the minus strand of JBDSLQ010000382.1, from coordinate 1,997 downwards.
CGCAGCCGGCCGCGCGTCAGCGTGTACTCCGCGCCGGCCGGCTTGACCAGGCGCAGCTCGTAGGCATGGAGCGTCGACGGGGCGAGCCCGGCCACGACGGTGACCGCGGTCCGCGCGCGTTGCGCGTCGAACGAGAGGGCGACCCGCCGCTCGGCGCCGCCTGCCGCCGGCCGGACGACGCAGACGAGCCGGTCGCCGGCCGCAGGCGCGCCGTGAAGCTGAAACCACAGGGTGGTCTGCGTCGCCGACGTGTCGCCGACGATGCTGCGGGCGAGGTCGGCGACGAGCACGAACTTGAAGTCGGCCGAGGGCGCGTCGATCTTCTCGAAGCGGTACTGCGCCGGCAGGCCCAGGCCGTGCACGTCGACCCCGGCGGAGAGCTGTGCCGCGACCACGTCCGGCGGCCGGTCGTCCCGGCGCAGCGCGCGCACTCCGGTGAACGCGCGGTTCAGCTCCAGGGCGAACCGGGCCTGGCCCTGCGCGTCGGTGATTGCGTCGGCGCTGACATCGACCGCCCGGGCGTCGTCGTACTCCATCACCGTGATCGAGTTGCCGGGGGGCGGCCTCGGCACGCCCGGCCCCGGCGGCGGCTCGACGTTGACGTGCTCGCGCCAGCCGGCGACGACGTGGGCCTCGAAGCGCACGGTGCAATCCGGCAGCGGGGCGGAGTCCAGGAACTCGACCAGGCGCAAGGAGACGGTCAGGCTCATCGGTCGACTGAAAGGTGCGACGCCGCATCCTCGGCGCGACCCAGCTACTTTACTGCGGCGTTCGGACGCGCATACTGCTCACCTCCCGACCCTCACAGGACCTGCTCCATGTCACTGCGCATCAACGACATCGCCCCTGACTTCGAAGCCGAGACCACGCAAGGGAAGGTTCGTTTCCACCAATGGATCGGCGACGGCTGGGCTGTCCTGTTCTCGCATCCGAAGGACTTCACCCCCGTCTGCACGACCGAGCTCGGCTACATGGCGAAAATCGAGCCCGAGTTCACCCGGAGGAACGCCAAGCTGATCGGTCTCTCGGCCGACCCCGTCGACCGCCACAGCGCCTGGGCCAAGGACATCCACGAGACGCAAGGCTCGGAGGTCAAGTACCCGATGATCGGCGACCACGACCTGAAGGTCGCGAAGCTCTACAACATGCTGCCCGCGGACGAAGTGGCCGCCGACGGTCGCACCGCCGCCAACAACGCCACCGTGCGCTCGGTCTTCGTCATCGGCCCGGACAAGAAGATCAAGCTGATGCTCACCTACCCGATGACGACGGGCCGCAACTTCGACGAGATCCTGCGCGTTCTCGACTCGATGCAGCTCACCGCCAAGCACCAGGTCGCGACGCCGGTGAACTGGAAGCAGGGCGATGACGTGATCATCGCCGGCTCGGTGTCGGACGAGGACGCGAAGAAGAAGTACCCGCAGGGGTACAAGACGATCAAGCCGTACTTGCGGGTGGTCGGGCAGCCGAAGTAGCGAGGACGCGTCGCCGCAGGCCCGTCTAGCGCCGCGGCGGCAAGGGCTTTCTCGCCAGAACCGGCCCTGTCGCTTGTGGCGCGCGCATCGGCGCCGACCGGTCGGCGCTGTCGAGCGCGGTCTGCAACGCGACCTCGAGCTGGCGGTCGCGTCCCGCGGCCGCGTCCTGCGGCGCGTTGTCGACCTCGATGTCGGGGTCGGTGCCGTGGTTCTCGACGCCGAAGCCGACGTCGGTGAACCAGAACGCGAACTCGGGCTGCGTCGTCTCGCTGCCGTCGACGAGGCGGTGGCGAGGCCAGATGCCGACGACGCCGCCCCAGGTGCGCATGCCGACCAGCGGGCCGATCTTCATCAGCTTGACGTTGTGCGAGAAGATGTCGCCGTCGGAGCCGGCGTGCTCGTTGGTGAGGGTGACGACGGGACCCGCGACCGCTTCTTCCGGATAGGTGCCGACGTTCATCCAGCGCGAATGGACGAAGGCGATGCGCCGGCGCGCGACCTTCTCGAGCAGCAGCTGCGAGA
>JBDSLQ010000381.1:0-5688 GCA_039916285.1 Caldimonas sp. | reverse complement strand
CCGGACGCCGGGCAGGCTGGTGCGGATCGGCTGGCTGAGCACTCGCCCCTTGCTCGGCACGCTCTACCACTCGTTGTTCATCGAGGCCATGCGCGAGCGGGGGTGGATCGACGGGCGACATTTCGTGATCGAGTTCCGCAGCTCGGAGGGTCGCGAAGAGCGGTTGCCTGCGCTCGCGGCAGAGCTGGTGCAGCTCAACCCGGACCTCATCATCAGCAGCGCGTCGCCTACCACGGCCGCTGCCAAGAGAGCGACGACGACGATTCCGACGCTGTTCTTCGGTGTCGGCGATCCGGTGGGCTCGGGGTTCGTCGCCAGTCTGTCCCGACCGGGAGGAAATCTGACGGGGCTGGGGGGGTTGGGTGCCGGCATATGGCTTAAGCAACTTGATCTGCTGCGGGAGATCGCGCCGAAGGCATCGCGCATTGCGATGTTCGTCAATTCGACGTTTTCACCCCACAGCCAGGCCCGGGCCGAGATCGAAGCCGCTGCGCGGGATCGTGGGGTTGTCATCCGTCCGATCGAGGTCCGTGCGCCGGGCGATATCGATGCCGCCTTCGAGACCGTCGCCCGGGAACACATCGGCGCGCTTCTCATCGTGGCCCAGCCGTTCTATTACCAGGAAGCGGACCGGGTCGCTCGGCTCGCGACCCTGAACCGGATTCCCGCGATGGTTGGGTTCGAGGACGTCGTCAAGGCAGGCCTGCTGATGTCATATGGCAACAGGCTCGCTGACGACATCAAGCGTTTGCCGTACTTCGTGGAGCGCATCGTCCATGGCGCTCGCCCCGCCGAGATGCCCGTCGAGCAGCCGACGCGCTTCTACCTGACGATCAACCTCAGGACCGCCAAGGCGATCGGCGTGACGGTCCCGCCCTCCCTGCTGCTGCGGGCTGATGACGTGATCTAGTGAAGCGGCCGCGCGACGATCCCGTCGCATCGACCGGCGGCGGGCGGCGCAGCGCTACTTCGCGGCCGGGGCCCGCGACACCGCTCTCACCGCCGGCGTCGTCGCCACGAACGGAACGATTCCCATCTCTTCGTGCATGTCCTTCGGCGACATCCAGTGGCCCTGCGTGATCACCAGCGCCACCTTGCGAAGGTTGGCGATGTCGGCGGTCGGATCGCCGTCGAGCAGCACCAGGTCGGCGAGCTTGCCCGCGGTCACGCTGCCGCGGTCGCGGCTCGTCCCCGTGTACCGGGCGCCGTTGCGGGTGGCGATCTGGAGCGCCTGCGCGGGCGTCATCCCGGCCTGGACGTAGAGCGCGAGCTCCGACTGCAGCGTGAAGCCGGGAATCGCGTCGGTGCCGGCGACGAGCGGGACGCCGGCCCGGTACAGGCGGCCGACGAAGTCGACCATCTTGGCGTACGAGCGCTTGTAACGGGCGTCGGTGGCCGCATCGGGAATCTTCATGCTGCCGACGAAGAGGTTGCGACGGATCGACGGCGGCAGATGGTCCGCCACCGCCGCATAGGCGGCCGCCATGTCGCCGTCCTTCTGCTGCATGAAGTCGAAGGTCGCGAGCGTCGGGTCGACCACCGTCTGCCGGCTTGCCAGCAGCGCGATGAAATCGCGAAACGGCGGCGAGTCGAAATCCAGGCCGTCGACGCTCTCGGCCGGCAGCCTGAAGCGCTCGAGCGTGCGGGTGTCGGTCTCCGGGGTCACCAGGAAATTGAGCAGCACCTGGTTGATGTGCTGAAGCTCGTCGAAGCCAAGCTGCACCACTTCCGCGGCGCGCATGAACGCCGGCACATGGCCGCTCACGCGCATGCCCTGGCCGTGCGCATAGTCGACCGTCTCGCGCAGGATCTCCTTCGGGAACGAGTTGTAGATCTTCAGCTGCGGATAGCCGCGCTGCGCGTACCAGTCGACGGCCTGCTTCGCTTCGGCGAGCGTGCTGATCGAGACGCCCAACGAGCTGGAGAACGGGCTGCGCCCCTCGAGGAAGCCGCAGGGAGTGATCTGCGGCATCAGCAGGCGGCCGGCCGCGACGTCCTCGAGCATTGCCTGCACGGCGGCGTTGTCGTTGCCCAGGTCGCGAACGCTGGTGACGCCCGCTGCCAGGTCGAGCGCGCCGTTCCAGCGCCACACGTGCGCGTGCATGTCGAACAGGCCTGGGATCAGAACCCGGCCGGCGGCGTCGATCTCGTTGTCGACGTCCCGGGGGGCCGAGCCCGCGGGGAGGACCTGGGTGATCCGGCCGCGCAGCACGTAGACGTCCGACGCCGGCTGCAGGGTCGCGCTCTCGCTGTCGAAGACGCGCGCGTTGCGAATCGCGGTCAGCCCCGGCAAGGGATGGCGCTGCCGCTCGGCGCGGTCGCGCAAGGCCTGCTTCTCGGCGACGCGTTGGCGTTCCTCGAGCAGCTTGCGGTTACCCGCCCACCCGGCTTCGATGAAGATCTCGCCCGACAGATCGGCCACGGCGAACAGGCGCGGCTCGGATCCGGTCGTTGCCCAAAGGAAGGTCGGGTGCAGGCCGGTGCCGGTTTGCGCCAGGAGCTGCACGCGCTGGCGCGCGCCGTCGCGCTCGACCTCGACCTCGTCGAGTTTGCGCGTGCGCAGCGTGCCGTTCGGCAACATCGGCATCGACTGGTCGGGCCGCCGGGCCAGCGCCGCGATGAACACCGTGTAGGGCGCGTACGAGCTGTTCAGGGGCAGGTACATCGCTGGCGTCGACGTCGACGCCTGGCCGCGCTCGGAGGTCGACCGCCACTGCGCGCCCGCCCCCGTGCGCTCGAAGTGCTCGTCGACGACCGCGCCGAAGGTCGAGGTGCCGGTCACGTGGTACTCGCTGAAGCTGCCGTCGGGCGCGAGCCGGAAGCGCTCGATCAGCTCCGGGCCGCGGCCGTTGTTCTTGTAGATGAACTTCACCGTGTACAGGCCGTCGTCGCTGCGCTCTACGGTCTGGCTGCCGGGGCTGCCGATCTGGTCGTTGATGAACTCGTACGACACCGTGCCGGCGGCGAGCGCGCTGGCGGCAAGACCGAAAGCGCAGATCATCACCAGCGTCTTCGCACACGTCATCGGGTTACCTCGAGGTTGTTCGCTGCCATGGCGATGCGGAGGGTCGTCAGCCGTCGCCGCCATGGAGCGATCGATCTTAAAGCGGGGCCACCGGCGCCAGCGCCGCGAACTCCGCAGTGCCTTTGGCCTTCCACGCCGCGATCGCCGCCGCCATCTCGCCGGTGTCGAAGATCGCGCTCTGCAGCAGCGTCATGTGTTGCAGCGCTGACGCGGTCGAGTGGTCGCGCGCGTGATTGATCGCCAGCTTGCTGCCGGCGATCGCGAGCGGCGACTTCGACGCGATCGTGCGCGCCATCGCAAGCGCACGCTCGAGCGTCGCTGCGGCGTCAGGCAAGACAGCATTGACCAGCCCGACCGCGAGGGCGCGCTCGGCGCCGAGCCGCTCGCCGGTGTACGCCATCTCGCGCGCGACGCCTTGCGGAACGATCTTCGGCAAGCGCTGCAGCACGCCAAGGTCGGCGGCCATGCCGATCGAGATCTCCTGGACGACGAAGAACGCGTCGGCGCTGCAGACGCGCAGGTCGCACGCCGTCGCGAGGTCGAGGGCGCCGCCGATGCACCCGCCCTGGATCGCGCAAACGATCGGGAAGCGTGCCTCGTCGAGGGCGGTGAAGCAGTCGATGAGCTTTCTGAGCGACTCCTGGAAAGCGAGCCGATCGCGCGCCGTCGTCGCCGTCAGCGCCGCGAAGTTGCCGGCGAAAACGTCGAGCGACATGCCGGCCGAGAAGTGCTTGCCGGTCGACGAGATCACCATCGCCCGGGTCGCGCCCTCGCCCTCGAGGCGTCGCACCGCGTCGCGCACCGTCGGGAAGAACGCCGGCGTCATGGTGTTCATCCGCTCGGGCCGGTTGAGCTGGAGGTGGGCGACGCCGTTCTCGTGCGAAAGTGCGAAGAATTCGGTGCTGTCGGTCATGGCGTGAGGAGATGAGATGGAGCGGACGGTTCGAACCCGTGACGGCTTGGCGCTGTTGCGCCGCGACTGGCCATCCGCCGACGCCAGGGGGACGATTGTCATCGTCCACGGCCTCGGCGAGCACATCGGCCGCTATGTGCACGTCGCCGCACGGCTGAACGCGGCTCGCTGGAGCGTCGTCGGCTGCGACCAGCGCGGCCATGGCGCGAGCCCCGGCGAGCGCGGCCGGATCGCCGCCGGCGACGACCTGCTCGCCGACCTCGCGGCGGTCATCGACGAGATTCGCGCCGAGACCGGCGGCCCGCTCGTCCTCCTCGGCCACAGCCTCGGCGGCCTGGTCGTCGCGCGCTTCGTCGCCGGCGCGCTCGAATCGCCGAAACCGGCGCCGGCGTGGCAGCGCGAGGTCGACGCGCTCGTGCTCTCGTCGCCGGCGCTCGACATCGGCATGACCGCGGCCAGGCGCGCCCTCCTGGCGACGCTCGAGACGCTGACGCCGAATCTCGGCATCGGCAACGGCCTCGATGCGAGCGCGATCTCGCGCGACCCGGCGGTCGTCGCCGCCTACCGCGCCGATCCGCTCGTCCACGACCGGATCGCGCCGCGCCTGGTCCGCTTTCTTGCCGACGCCGGCCCGGCGGTGTGCGCGCTCGCGCCGCGCTGGCGCGTGCCGACGCTGCTCCTCTACGCCGGCAGCGACCGCTGCGTCGTCCCTGCCGGCAGTGCCGCCTTCGCTGCAGCGGCGCCGGCGTCGGTGGTGACGGCGCACGCGTTCGAACCGCTCTTCCACGAGATCTTCAACGAGCCCGAGCAGGACGAGGTCTTGCGCATCCTGACCGCGTGGCTAGATACACTGAACCTTTCGCCGATGACCAGGAGCCCGCGATGAACGCACGCGACCCGCTGCAGCCGATCCAGAAGGACGAGGCCGAGGCGCTCGGCCGCTTCGCCGAACGCGTCTGGGACGACGAGATCGTTCCGCAGATCACCCGGTACATCGAGGTGCCGGCCAAGAGCCCGGCGTTCGACGCCGAGTGGGAGGAGCATGGCTTCATCGACCGGGTCGTCCGCGACGCCGCGGCGTGGGTCGAGCGCCAGCAGGTGCAGGGGCTGAAGCTCGAGGTGATCCGCCTCGCGGGCCGGACGCCGGTGATCTTCTTCGACGTGCCGGCGACGCGCCCGGGCGGCAACGACGCTGGCGCCGAGACGATCTGCCTCTACGGCCACCTCGACAAGCAGCCGGAGTTCAGCGGCTGGAAGAACGGCTACGGGCCGTGGACCCCGCGCTTCGAGAACGGCCTGCTCTATGGTCGCGGCGGCGCCGACGACGGCTACGCGATCTACGCCGCGGTCACCGCGATCAAGTCGCTCGACCAGCAGGGCATCGCCCGGCCGCGCTGCGTCGGCCTGATCGAGACCTGCGAGGAGAGCGGCTCGTTCGACCTGCCGGTGTACGTCGATGCGCTGCGCGACCGGCTCGGCCACATCGGCCTCGTCGTCTGCCTCGACAGCGGCGCGGGCAACTACGACCAGCTCTGGCTCACCACCAGCCTGCGCGGCAACATCACCGGCACGCTCAAGGTCGAGATCCTCACCGAGGGCGTGCACTCGGGCGATGCCAGCGGGCTGGTGCCGTCGAGCTTTCGCATCCTGCGCCAGGTGCTCGACCGGCTCGAGGATTCGAAGACCGGGCGGCTGCTCCCCGAGAGCTTCCACTGCGCGATTCCGGCCGATCGCGTCGATCAGGCCAAAG
>JBDSLQ010000380.1:0-10691 GCA_039916285.1 Caldimonas sp. | reverse complement strand
GCCCACCTCGAGGGCTCGGCGCGCGCCGAGCAGCTTGACAAGCAGCGCCATGAACTGGCCTTGCTCGGGCGAAATCTGCATTCCTGCCTGCGGGTGCTGCGCGGTGGCAGCGCGCAGCGCGGCCTGGACCGGGTGCTCGCGAATCGATCGATCGAGGATGTACTGGTAGAGCGCGTCGTCGACGGAGAGGGTGCGGCGCGACACCGGTCAGCCCAGGTCGATCCGGCCCTCGAACTTGACGTCGAGTTGCAAGCCAGGGATCTGGAGCGTCATCGTCGCCGGGAACCCGGTCCCCGATTCGCCCGCGGCGACCGCCTTGGCGACCGCCTGCTCTATCTCGCGCTGCGAGCTGACGCCGACCATCTTGAGGAATTTGCGAATGCTGAGGTTGAAGGTCTCGTCGTTCATGGGCTTCTCCGCGGGGCTGCTCGAGCCTGTAGTCTGGCGCAAGACTGGAAGAGGGCGGGACCGCCGGAGGCAGACCCCTAGCCCTTAGCATCCGGGCGATGACGACGCTGCCCGACTTCCTGCTAGGCGGCGGCGAAATGGGTGCCCGCATGCGGGCGCACGACTGGTCGGGCTCGTCGATCGGCCCCCCCGCCGCCTGGTCCCAGTCGCTGCGAACCGTCGTCCGCCTCATGCTCAACACGGGGCACCCGATGTACATCTTCTCGGGGCCCGAGCTGGCGTGCCTTTACAACGACGCCTATCGCGAGTCGATCGGGCCCGAGCGCCATCCCGCTTCGCTGGGTCGTCCGGCGCGCGACGTCTGGGCCGAGATCTGGCCGATCATCGGCCCGCAGATCGACCAGGTCATGTCGGGCCGGGGCGCGACGTGGAACGTCGACCAGCTGGTGCCGATCACGCGCCATGGCCGTCTCGACGAGGTCTACTGGACCTACAGCTACAGCCCCATCGACGACGAGACGGCACCGGCAGGAATCGGCGGCGTCCTTGTCGTCTGCACCGAGACGACGAAGCAGGTGCTGGCCGCGCGGCAGCTGGCGCTGGAACGCGACCGCCTGGCGCAGTTGTTCGAGCAGGCGCCGACCTTCATGGCGCTGCTGGAGGGGCCGGCGCACACGATCCGGATCGCCAACCCGGCTTACCTGCAGCTCGTCGGCCACCGCCCCGTGCTGGGCAAGACCGTGGCGGAGGCGCTGCCCGAAGCCGCCGCGCAAGGCTATCTCGCCCTCCTCGACGATGTCTTCGCCAAGGGCCAGCCGTACGCGGCCAGCGGCGCCCGCTACGAGGTCCAGCCCATCCCGGGCGGCGCCGTCACGGAGTGCTTCCTCGACTTCGTCTATCAGCCGATCAAGGACGCGCACGACAACGTCACCGGCATCTTCGTCGTCGGCGCCGACATCACCGAGCGGACGCGCGCGTTCGCGGCCATGCGCGAGAGCGAGGCACGTTTTCGCGCCGCCTTGCGAGCCGGCCGCATGGGCTACTGGGAGACCGACCGCACGACGGGGACGCGAACCTGGTCCGCGGAAGCGATGACGTTGTTCGGCCTCGATCTGATCGATGGCAAGGGACGGTTCGGCGGTCCGGACGACGAGTACGTCGCTGCCCTTCACCCCGAAGATCGCCACTTGGCGTCGCGCTTTCACGAGCTCGCCGAGCAGCAGGACTCGTTCGCGGCCGAATACCGCGTCGTTCGCCCCGACGGTATTACGCTGTGGCTTTCCGGGCGCGGCTCGGTCACGGCGCGCGGCCCCGACGGAACGGCGCAGCGGCTGATCAGCATCATGGCCGACGTCACCGAGACCCGCCAGGCCGAGCAGATGCTTCGCGTCGAGCGCGAGCGTCTCCGCCTCGCGCTGAGCGCCGGACAGATGGGCGCCTACGAGCTCGACATCGCGTCGGACACGCTGTGGTGGTCGCCCGAGACGTACGCCCTCTTCGGCGTCGACGCGTCGACCTTCACGCCGACTCGCGAAAGCGTCATCGACCTGCTGCAAGCCGAGGAACAGCCCGGCTTCGCGAAGCGGCGCGCCGAGGCGATCGCCCAGCGCAAGCCCTTCTTCGATGAATTCAGGATCCGGCGCGCCGACGGAAGCAACGTCTGGATCGGCTATCGCGGCCAGGCGGAATACGACGAGCAAGGTCGCCCGGCGCGGACCTTCGGCGTCGTCATGGACATCACCGAGCGCAAGAAGGCGGAGGACGTCCTGCGCCGGGCCGACCAGGACAAGGACGATTTCATCGCCACCCTCTCGCACGAGCTGCGCAACCCGCTGGCGCCGATTCGAAACGCCATCGGCGTGCTGCGCCAGCTCGAGCCCGGTGACCCGAAGGTCGCGTGGTGCCACGACGTCATCGGACGTCAGACCGAGCAGATGGCGCGTCTGCTCGACGACCTTCTCGACGTGTCCCGGCTGACGCGCCGCCAACTGACGCTGCGCAAGGAGCACCTTGACCTGTCGACCGCGATCAAGCAGGCGGTTGAAATCGCGCAGCCGGTGATCGCAGCCGCCGGACACGAATTGCTCGTGCAAATGCCGCAGGAGACGCTCCAGGTCGAAGGCGACCTGACGCGATTGGCGCAGGTGTTCTCGAACGTCTTGATCAACTCGGCCAAGTACACGCCGGCGAACGGCCGGATCGTCGTGACGTCCGCTCGCCAGGCCGACCAAGTCGTCGTGCAAATCAGCGACACGGGCATCGGCATCGCCGAGGAGCACATCGCGACGATCTTCGAGATGTTCGGCCAGGTCGAGTCGGCCCGCCATCGATCGCAAGGCGGGCAGGGCATCGGCCTGTCGCTCGCCCGGGGGCTGGTCGAGCTCCATGGCGGGACGATCCGGGCGCGCAGCGAAGGCATCGGCAAGGGCAGCGAGTTCGAGATCCGGCTGCCGTTGCCCGCACGCGCGGGGTGAGGCCTATTCCCTGATCAGCATGGTCGGCGCGAGCCCGCGGATCACCGCGCTGCCGGCCGCGGCCTCTCCCCCGCACGATCCGACATCAGCTCCTGGAACGATGCGAGCCGGCCGGCGATCGCGCTCGCGACGGTCGTCGCCGGACTCGCCAGCCACACCTTCCCTGGCCCGGAGCGGCCGGGGAAGTTGCGGTTGATCGCGCTCACGGTCACCTGATCGGCCGACGTCGACGCGCCAGGGCCGCAATTCGCGCACGCGCCGCACGCCGAGCGCAGCATTCGCGCGCCGACCGCCTCGAACGCCGCCAGCCATCCGGCGCGCACGCAATGCGCGTGCACATCCTCGCTGCCGAACTGCAGGTAGAGCGTGACGCCGGGAGCGACCTTGAGGCCGCGCTCGGCGGCCCACGACAGCACCGCGTGGTACTGCGCGAAGTCCTCGCGCTTGCCGGCCGTGCACGAGCCGGCGTAGGCGATGTCGATGCGCGGCCGCTCGGCGAGATCCGCGAGGGCGACGCCGAGGCCCGGATCGCCCGGCCGCGCGACCATCGGCGACAACGTCCGCGCGTCGACGCGGATGGTCGCTGCGTAGGCAGCGCCCGGATCGCTGCGCATCCACGACTCGATCGCGAACTCGACGCCGCGCCGCTCGCGCAGGAAGTGGAGCGTCTCGTCGTCGGGCTCGACGATGCCGGTGAGGCCGCCGAGCTCCGCGGTCATGTTGGTGAGCGTCGCTCGCTCGTCGATGCCGAGCGCGCGCACCGCGGTGCCCCCGAACTCGAAGACGCGGCCGACGCCGGCGCCGGCGCGGATCTCGGGCAACGCGAGCAGATGCAGCACGAGGTCCTTCGCCGCCGTTCCCGGCGGCAGCAATCCCTCGACCTCGACGCGCAGGACCTCGGGCCGGCCGAGCCGCACCGCGCCCGTCAGGAAGGCGTTGGCCATGTCGGTCGTGCCGACGCCGATGGCGACGCAGCCGAGCGCGCCGCTGTGCGGCGTGTGCGAATCGGTGCCGACGACCAGTTGCCCCGGCAGCGCGTAGCGCTCGGCGACCATCGAGTGCGAGATGCCTTGCGAGCCCTCGCCGTCGGGCAGGTAGCCGTGGTCCTGCAAGCCGTTGCGCGCGACGAAGGCGCGGTGCGCCGCCGACAGCCGCCGCACGCCGCCGATCAGTCCCTGGGCGACGTGCACCGGGCTCTGCTCGACGTACGACAAGTGGTCCTCGAAGCAGACGATGCTGGCCGGGTCGAGCAGCGCGTAGCCGGCGCCGGCGTGCTGCTCGAGCAGGTGCGCGCACATGCCGGTGTAGTACTCGTGGATGAAGCGCAGGTCGGCACGGACGAAGCCGCGGCGGACTCGTCGGCGCAGGGCGATCTTCTCGAACAGCGTTTTCGGCCGGTCGTCGCCGGCGTCGGGCGCGTCGGCCGGGCCGAGCCCGTAGCGCAGCAGGCCGCCGGCGCGCACGATCGCGGCCGCGAGCGGCTCGCGATCGGCGAGCAGCTCGTCGAGCGTCGGCACCTCGCCGCGCTCGAGCCGGTCGACGAGACCGAGGTCGGTGCTTGTCAAGAGGCCCAGGTTGTCGGCGTTTTGGCGATAGATGCGCTCGAAGCTCTCGGCGATGACGAGCCGGACGCCGGCTGACTGCTCGGCAAGCGGCGAATGCTCGCGCGAGCTGCCCTTGCCGTAGCGCCGGCCGCCGATCAGCACGACGATCCCGGCCTTCTGCAGCGCGTCGACGCCGATCGGCCGCTCGCCACCGGCGGTGAAGCCGGTGTGCGCGTAACGGCCGAGCGTGGCATCGAAATGCACCATCGCCGGCAGCGGCGAGATCTCGTCGGTCGAGACGTCGTCGCGTAGCGAACCCGCCTCGGCACGCCTCAGGTCGCGGCCAGCGAGCTGCGCGCGAACGAGCGCCGGATCGACGCTCAGCAACAGTCGCCGCCCGAAGCCCGGCGCAGCGGGGTTCATTGCGCCTCGACGCCCGCCTTCTTGACGAGCACCGCGTACTTCGCCCGTTCGCTTCGGAAGAACGACATCGCCTTGTCGGCCGGGCCGACGCTGATCACGTTGCCCTGCTTGGCCATCGCTTCCTTGACCTCGGCATCGTTGAACGCGGTGACGAGCGCGGCATGGATCCGCTGCACCTCGGCCGCGGGCAGGCCCTTCGGCGCGATGACCGCGAACCACGCCTCGACGACGTAGTCCGGCAGCCCCTGCTCGACGAACGTCGGAATATCCGGCGCAGCGGGCGCGCGCTGCGCCGTCGCGATGCCGATCGCGCGCTGGGCGCCCGACTTCAGGTGCGGCTGGATGCTCGGCAGCGCCGCCGTCGCGAAGTCGACCTGGCCGCCGATCAGGTCGGTGATCATCGGGCCGACGCCCTTGTACGGAATGTGGCGTGCGCTCACCTTGGCCTCGTCGAGGAACATCGCCGCGGCGAGGTGCAGGATCGTGCCGTTGCCGCCCGAGGCGTAGGTCATGTCGCCATTCTTCGACTTGAGCAGGGCGATGAATTCCTTCGCGTCCTTTGCCGGCACCTTGGCGTTGACGACGAGCACCACCGGCGTGTAGCCGACGACGCTGATCGGCGTGAAGTCGGCCGGCATGTCGAACGGAACGCTCTTCAGCACGCTCGGAAAGATGACGACGTTGTTGGAGACGATGCCGAGCGTCGTCCCGTCGGCGGGCGAGCGGGCCAGCGCCGACAGACCGACGATGCCGCCGGCGCCGGGCTGGTTGTCGATGATGATCGGATGGCCGAGCGCCTTCCCGAGCGCGTTCTGCGCAGCGCGCGCGATCGCATCGACGCCCGATCCGGTCGCGTTCGGCAGGATGAAGCGGACCGGCTTGTCCGATTGCGCAAGCGCCGGCAACGCGAGGCCGCCGGCGATGCCTGCGACGACGGCGCGCCGCGTCAGGGTGAAGGTGTTCTGCATGGTCGTCTCCTGGTTCGATGTGTTCTTGAAGTGGCGCCGTCCGTCAGGCGACGGCGCCGGCCGTGCGCAAGGCGGCCATCTCGTCGTCACGGTAACCCAGCCCCGCGAGCAGCTCGTGCGTGTGGGCGGCGAAGCGCGGCGGCTGCAGGCGAACCGGCAGGCGCTTGCCGCCCATGGTGATCGGCAGGAGCGTCGTCTTCACCGTCTCGCCGGCCTTGTCGCCATCGGGCAGCTCGATGTCGGCGAGGCCGCCGGTGGCGATCAGGTGCGGGTCGGCATACAGGTCCTCGGGCTTGCGGATCGGCGCGAAGGGCAGGCCGGCGCCCTCGAAGATCGCCGACAGCTCGGCGGCGCTGCGCTGTGCGAGCCGCTCGCGCAGCGTCGCCAGCAGCGCCGGACGGACCTGGACGCGCTGGTTGTTGGTCTTCAGCGCCAGATCGACTTTCAGGTCGGGCAGATCGAGGACGTCGCAGAAGATCTGCCACTGCGCATCGCTGACGGCGCAGAGGAAGATCTGCTCGCCGTCCTTGACGGTGAAGACGTCGTAGACGGCCCACGGGTTGTCGCGCGCCGGCATCGGCGCCGGGTGCTTGCCGGTCATGGCGTACTGCAGCATGTGCTGGCCCATCAGGAACACGTTGTTCTCGAACAGGGCCGACTGCACTTCCATTCCCTTGCCGGTGATGCCGCGCTGGATCAGCGCGCCGAGCGCGCCGATGGCGCCGAACAAGCCACCCATGATGTCGTTGACGCTGGTCCCGGCGCGCAGCGGGTCGCCGGGACGGCCGGTCATGTAGGCGAGGCCGCCCATCATCTGCACGACCTCGTCGAGCGCGGTGCGGTGCTCGTACGGCCCGGGCAGGAACCCCTTGTGGCCGATGTAGATCAGCCGGTCGTCGATCGCCGCGAGGCTGGCGTAGTCGAGGCCGAACTTCTTCAGCGTGCCGGGCTTGAAGTTCTCGACGACGACGTCGGCCGACGAGGCGAGCTTCCTCGCGACCTCGGCGCCCGCGTCCTGCTTCAGGTCGATGCCGATGCTCTTCTTGTTGCGGTTGAACATCGGGAAGAAGCCCGCGCCCGCGCCGAGCAGGCGGCGCGTCCCCTCGCCTTCGATCGGTTCGACCTTGATCACCTCGGCACCCATGTCGGCAAGCACCATCCCGCAGGTCGGGCCCATCACCATGTGCGTGAACTCGATGACGCGCAATCCTTTCAGCGGCTGCGGGACGCTGCTCATGCGGCCTCTTTCATCGTCGTCGGCAGGCCGGCGCGCCAGACGTGGCCGTGCAGCGGCTCGCCATCGAGCCAGCCGCCGATGCGGCCGCGCAGCGCCAGCAAGGCGTCGAAGTCGAGCCCGGTCGGCACGCCCATGCTGGCGAACAGGTAGGCGACGTCCTCGGTCGCGACGTTGCCGCTCGCCCCGGGCGCGTGCGGGCAGCCGCCGATGCCGCCGACACAGGCGTCGAAGCGGCGCACGCCGGCCTGCCACGCCGCGAAGACGTTGGCGAGGCCGAGGCCGCGCGTGTCGTGGAAGTGGCCGCAGCCGAGCCGGTCGCCGGCGACCCGGAAGCAGCGCTCGAACAGGCGCGAGACCTGGAGCGGATCGGCGTAGCCAACGGTGTCGGCGAGGCCGACGCAGTCGGCGCCGGCGTCGAGCGCCGCCTGCACGAGCCGCACGACCTCGGCCTCGTCGACGCGGCCCTGGATCGTGCAGCCGAATGCCGTGCTGAGGCCGACCTCGAGCACGCAGCGCGATCCGCTCGCGTCGCGCAGCGAGGCGATGCGGCCGATCTCGGCGATGACCTCGTCGGGCGTCTTGCGCAGGTTGGCGAGGCTGTGCGCATGGCTGGCCGAGAGCGGCACCAGCATCGCGTCGGCGCGCGAGTCGAGCGCCGCCTGCGCGCCCTTCAAATTTGGAACCAGCACCGAGGCGACGAGGCCGGTCAGCGCGCGCGCGGCGTCGACCAGCGCCGCGGTGTCGGCCAGCTGCGGCAGGAGGCGCGCCGGGACGAACGAGCCGACCTCGACCTCGCGCAGGCCGGCGGCGTGCGCCGCGCGCAGCCACTCGAGCTTGATGTCGGTGGGAACGATGCGGGCGATGCTCTGCAGGCCGTCGCGCAGGCCCACTTCGCGGACGGCGACTGCGGCGATGGAGGTGCTCATGGCGCCACTGTAGCGAGCGTCAGACATTGACCGATGACAATTGTTCAGCGCTGGCGTTCCCATCAGGAACGCCAGCGCTGCAGATGCCGTTCCTCCATGTGCTAACATTGTGATAACAAATGCGGAGTTTCCTGATGGAGGTTTCGATTAGAAAAATTGGCAATTCGCAAGGGGTATTGATCCCCAAGCCCATCCTGGCTCAGGTTCGGCTGGAGGGCACGGCCGATCTTCAAGTACGCGACGGCGTGATCGAGATTCGTCCGCTGCGGCGCGACCCGCGGGCGGGCTGGGCTGAGGACGCGAAGCGGCTGGCAGCCAGAGGCGACGACGCGCCCGCGTGGCCAGAGTTTGCCAACGAGGGCGACGACAAGCTCGTCTGGTGATCTCGTGCTGGCGTTTAGGACCGGTGAAATCTGGCTCGCCCAACTCGACCCGACCGTCGGCAGCGAGATCCGGAAGACGCGTCCTTGCGTCGTGGTCTCGCCGGACGAGATGAACGCTCATCTGCGCACGGCAATTGTCGCGCCAATGACCACGGGCTCACGGCCAGCCCGCTTTCGCATTCCAACGACATTTCAAGGGAAGCAGGGCCTCGTCTTGCTGGACCAGATTCGCACGCTGGACGGTGTGCGGCTCGTCAAGCGTCTCGGCTCCCTGCGTCCTCAGACGCTGGTTGCTACGCTGCGCACGCTGCAGGCGATGTTCTCGGCTTAGCAACGCAAAGCGATGGCGCCCCGGTCGGCGCTGTGAAGGACATGCGCCGCGAGTCACTCGATCCGCACGAAGCTTTGCCGCACGTGCTCGCGGTCGAGCATCTCGAAGTGCCACCACTCGTTGGCGATGCCGCGAAAGCCGGCCGCGCCCAGGACCCCGCGCAACAGCTCGCGGTGGCGATGCTGCACCGCCGTCAGCTCGCCGCTGGCGAGGTGGCGCGCCTCCAGCTTCGGATGCGACAGCTCGGTCATCTCGTCGAAGCCGGTTCCCATGTCGAGCTCGCCGCCCGCGGCGTCGATCAGCGTCGCATTGATCGCCATGCCGAACGAATGGATGGAGCCGCGCGCCGGGTCGGCCACGTATTGGCGCAGGCCGGTGCCGTCGACGTGCTTCCACAGCTCGATCTGGACCCGGTGCGGGCGCAGCGCGTCGAGCAGCAGCAACCGGTGCCCCGGCGCCTGCCGTGCCAGCCGCGCCGCTGCGCTCTCCAGGCCGGCGGCGGCCTGGCGATGAAGCCAGGCGCAATCCAGCGCGCCGTACAGGTCGCGGCCGACGAAGTTGCGAACGCTGGAATAGCGCAGGTCGACGGCGATGCCGGCGATGCTCGACAGGCGTCGAAAGCCGGGATGCGAGGCGATGTCTTCGCAGCGCACGGGCCGGTCACGGCAGGCGGGGTGGCGGCTCGCGGGGAACCGGCGCGCGGGCACCGATGTCGACGAGCGGCGGCAGGCGTTCGATCGCTTCCCTCATCGCCGGGACCCTTGCCAGCGCATCGAGGGCATGCCTCGCCTGCGCACGCGGATTGGTTCGTCGCCCCAGGGCGTCCTCGATCGCGATGTCGTCGAAGTGCGCGCTCTCCTGAAGCCACGCCAGCGCGGGGGCCGCGTCCTCGCCCAGCGCGGCGATCTCGTGAACGGCTTCGGCGCGTTCCGCCGCGCTCGGGCTGAGAAGCCGTTTCAATCGGCGCCGCAAGCGCCAGCCGGCCTGCGGCGGCATCTCCGGGACGAGAAGTCGATACGCAGCCAGCGCGTCGAGGCTGTCCACCTGCAACGCGCGCTCCACCTTCAGGTCGAGGTCGAGGAACGTGACGAGGTGGTAGCCGTCGTAGCGCGAATGGACCTGGCCGCGGAACTGAAGGCGCGTCCCTTCGGGCGAGGCGTAGGCCCGGCCCGGGATGAGCGGGCACGAATCCCAGGCCTTGAACCTCGGCACGTCGTCCCCCTCCGACGGGCCGGCAGCTACAGCGACATCGACGGCCGCCCGGCCATCGCCGCGCGCCATCGCTGCAGATTGGGATGCTGTTCGCCTGCCTTGACCTTCACGACGCGGGCGAAGTCGACAGCCACCACGGCGGTGATGTCGGCGATGCTGAACCGGTCGGCGGCGAGGAAGTCGCGGCCGGCGAGGCGCGCATCGAGGTCGACGAAGAACTTCTGCAGACGTGCCAGCCCGCGCTGCGCCAGCGCGGGAATCTGCGCATAGTTCACCGGTCCCGGCAGCGCCCGATCGACCATCGCCGGCGCGCTGTTGCGCATCGACTCGGTGATGGCCAGCAAGCCCTCGAACTCGACCCGCCAGTTCCAGCTCGCGATCTCGGCGCGCTCTGCCGGCGACTCGCCCAGCAGCCCCGGCTGCGGGAAGCGGGCGTCGAGGTAGGCGGTGATCGCGGCGTTGTCGGTCAGCAGCAATCCTTCGTCGGTGCGCAGCGCGGGCACGGTGCAGCGCGGATTCAGCTGGCGATAGGCGTCGCCGAGATGGTCGCCGTTGCGCAGGTCCACCTGCACCGTTTCGTGGCGCACGCCTTTCTCGGCGAGCAGGATGCGCGCGCGCCGCGGGCTGGGTGCGGTGGCGCAATCGTAGAGGGTGATCATGCCGGGCAGCTCGGGTTGGCAGCAGTCGTGGCGCCGCGTCAGCCCGGCTGGGCGATCTTGTCCTGCGTCTTGCTGTCGAAGTCGGCCGCGTCGTGGCGCTCGTGCAGCTGGCTCGAAGCCTCGCCC
>JBDSLQ010000379.1:0-3307 GCA_039916285.1 Caldimonas sp. | reverse complement strand
CCAACTCGCGCCTCGGCGCCGGCGACTACATCGTCGTCGAGGCCGACGAGTCGGATGCGTCGTTCCTGAACCTGCTGCCGGTGATGGCGGTCGTCACCAACATCGACGCCGACCACATGGACACCTATGGCCATGATTTCGCGCGGCTGAAGCAGGCATTCGTCGAATTCATCCACAAGATGCCGTTCTACGGCGCCGCCATCCTGTGCGTCGACGACCCCGGTGTTCGCTCGATCATGGCGATGATCTCGCGCCCGGTCGTGAGCTACGGCTTCGGCCCCGACGCGATGGTGCGCACCGTCAACATCGAGGCGCACGCCGCCACGATGCGCTTCACGGTGCAGCGCCGCAACGGCGTTCGCATGCCCGACCTGCAGGTGACGCTCAACCTGCCGGGCGACCACAACGTGCTGAACGCACTCGCGGCGATCGCCGTCGCCACCGAGCTCGAGCTCGCCGACGCGGCGGTGGTCAAGGGGCTCGCCGAGTTCAACGGCGTCGGCCGGCGCTTCCAGCACTACGGCGATCATCCGACGGCAGCCGGCGGCGGCGGCACCTTCACGCTGATCGACGACTACGGCCACCACCCGGTCGAGATGGCGGCGACGCTGGCGGCGGCGCGCGGCGCCTACCCGGGCCGGCGCATCGTCCTCGCTTTCCAGCCGCACCGC
The DNA here is from genome assembly GCA_039916285.1 of Caldimonas sp. Taxonomy (GTDB): domain Bacteria; phylum Pseudomonadota; class Gammaproteobacteria; order Burkholderiales; family Burkholderiaceae_C; genus Schlegelella_A. Next base: position 2,636 of record JBDSLQ010000379.1, on the reverse strand, counting down.
TTCTCGCGCACGCGCGACTGCTTCGAGGATTTCGTGAAGGTGATGGGCAGCGCCGATGCGGTCCTGCTCGCCGACGTCTACGCCGCCGGCGAGGCGCCGATCGTCGCCGCCGACGGGCGCTCGCTGGCGCGCGCGCTGCGCGTCGCCGGCCGCGTCGACCCGGTCTTCGTCGACGAGATCGGCGCGATGGCGCAAACGATCGTCGACCAGGCGCAGCCGGGCGACGTCGTCATCGCGATGGGTGCCGGCCCGATCGGCAACGTTCCCGGGCAGGTCGTCGAACTGGTGGGGAGGCCCGCATGAACACCCCCTCGGCAGCAGCGCTTGGCAAGGTCGCGGTGTTGATGGGGGGAACCTCGGCCGAGCGCGAGATCTCGATCCTCTCGGGAACCGGCGTGCTCGCGGCGCTGCGCTCGCAGGGCGTAGATGCGCATGCCTTCGATCCCGCCGAGCGTGGCCTCGACGAGCTGAGGAAGGCCGGCGTGGTGCGCTGCTTCGTTGCCCTGCACGGCCGCCACGGCGAGGACGGCAGCGTCCAGGGCGCGCTCGAACTGCTCGGCATTCCCTACACTGGCTCGGGCGTGATGGCGTCTGCGATCGCGATCGACAAGGTCATGACCAAGCGAATCTGGCTCGCCGAGGGCCTGCCGACGCCGAAGTTCGTTCGCCTCGCCGCCGACCAGCAGCAGCGCGAGAACCTGCGCGCGGTGCCGGACGTGCTCGGCCTTCCCCTCGTCGTCAAGCCGCCGCGCGAGGGCTCGTCGATCGGCATCACCAAGGTCACCGGTTATTCGCAGATGCAGGACGCGGTCGCCCTCGCCGCGAAGTACGACGCCGACGTGCTGTGCGAGGAATTCATCGACGGCGACGAGGTGACCTGCCCGGTGCTCGGCGAGGGCGAAGGAGCGCGCGCGCTGCCGGTCGTTCGCATCGTCGCCCCCGAGGGCGCGTATGACTACCAGAACAAGTACTTCACCGACGTCGTGCGCTACGAATGTCCAAGCGGCCTGCCTGTCGCAGAGGAGGAAGAGATCCAGCGCATCGTCCTGGCTGGCTATCGCCTGCTCGGCTGCCGCGGCTGGGGCCGGGCCGACCTGATGCTTCGCCGCAGCGACAGGAAGCCGTTCCTGCTCGAGATGAACACTTCGCCCGGCATGACCTCGCATTCGCTCGTGCCGATGTCGGCGCGTGCCGCCGGTCTCAGCTACGAAGCGCTCTGCCTGCAACTGCTCGCGGCCGCGACGCTCGATTCGGCGCGCGCGCCGCAGCCGGGAGCCTGACCGCGATGGCGACCGCGACGCTGGCCCGCACGGCGATGTCGCCGCTGCCCCCCGACGTGCGCCTGATGAACGCGACTGCCGCGGCGCTCGCGGTCATCGCCGCGGTCGTGGTCGCGGCCACTGTCGTGATGTGGCTGGCGCGACAGCCGTTCTTCGCGATCCGCTCGATCAGCCTCGACGGCGACGTTGGCCGCAACAGCGTCTCGACGATCCGGGCCAACGCCGCGCCCAAGCTGGCCGGCAACTTCATGACGATGGACCTGCGCGCGGTTCGGCGCGCCTTCGAGTCGGTGCCCTGGGTGCGGCTCGCGGTCGTCCGCCGCGTCTGGCCGGATCGCCTGCGCGTCCAGCTCGAGGAGCATCGCCCGGTCGCGCTCTGGGGCGGCGAGAGCGGCGCCGAGAAGCTCGTCAACAGCTTCGGCGAAGTGTTCGAGGCCAACGTCGGCGATGTCGAGGACGACAACCTGCCCCTGCTCGCCGGTCCAGAGGGCAGCTCCGCGCACGTGCTGGCGATGCTCGGCCGCGTCGATGCCGGGCTGGCGCCACTCGGCGGTCGCGTCGAGTCGCTGAAGCTGTCCGGCCGCGGCTCGTGGCAGGCGACGCTCGACAACGGCGCCGTCGTCGAGCTCGGCCGCGGCAGCGACGTCGACGTCCTCGCCCGCGCGGCTCGCTTCATCGGCACGGTCGACCAGGTGACGTCACGCTTTCACCGTCCGCTCGAGTACGCGGACCTGCGTCACAGCGACGGCTACGCGGTGCGCCTGAAGGGCGTGTCGACGACGACCGACGCCGCCGCCGACAAATCGGCCAAGAAGAAGAAGGGGGGCTAGATGGCAAAGGAAATCAAGGACCTGGTCGTCGGCCTCGACATCGGCACCGCCAAGGTGATGGCCGTGGTCGCCGAGGTCATGCCCGACGGCGAGCTGCGCATCGCCGGCCTCGGCAGCGCGCCGGCGCACGGCCTGAAGCGCGGCGTCGTCGTCAACATCGACGCGACCGTGCAGTCGATCCAGCAGGCCTTGAAGGAGGCCGAGATGATGGCCGACTGCAAGATCACGCGCGTCTACACCGGCATCACCGGCAGCCACATCCGTGGCCAGAACTCGACCGGCATGGTGATCGTCCGCGACAAGGAAGTCACGACCGTCGACGTCACTCGCGTCGTCGAGACCGCCAAGGCGATCAACATCCCGAACGACCAGCGCCTCCTGCTCGTCGAGCCGCAGGAATTCGTGATCGACGGCCACGAGGTCAAGGAGCCGATCGGCATGAGCGGCGGCCGGCTCGAGGTGCGCGTCCACATCGTCACCGGCGCGCAGAGCGCGGCCGAGAACATCGTCAAGTGCGTGCGCCGCT
>JBDSLQ010000378.1:0-5512 GCA_039916285.1 Caldimonas sp. | reverse complement strand
TGACGGTGGCGCTGGCGCTGGCAGTCACCGCCGGCACGGCGTGGTCGCAGCCCGCACCCTATCCCGTCAAGCCGATCCGGCTCGTCATCGGCTTCGCGCCCGCCGGCGCGGCCGACTTCGTCGCCCGCTCGATGAGCGATGCCTTCGCCAAGGCGCTTGGGCAACCGGTGGTGGTCGACAACAAGCCCGGCAACGGATCGAGCATTGCCGCCGACATCGTCGCCAAGGCGCCGGCTGACGGCTACACGCTGCTGATCGCCAGCCCGAGCAGCATCTCGGTCAACCCGGCGCTCAACCCGAAGCTCGCATACGCGCCCGCCGATCTGCTGCCCGTCACCAAGATGACGACGTCGCCGCTGGTGCTCGCGGTTCACCCGGGCACTGGCATCCGCTCGGTGCCTGAGCTGATCGCCGCCGCGAAGAAGGATCCCGACAAGCTCAACTACTCGAGCTCGGGAAACGGCTCGGCGCCGCACCTCGGCGCGGCGCTCTTCATGCAGCTGACCGATGCGCAGATGACGCACGTGCCGTATCGCGGTGGCGCCCTGACGATCCAGTCGGTGATCGCGGGCGACACGCAGGTGACCTTCGGCACCTCGCCTTCGGTGCTGCCGCAGGCGGGCGGCGGCAGGCTGCGCGCGCTCGCCGTCAGCACGCGCGATCGTTCGCCGCTCGTTCCCGACCTGCCCGGGATGAAGGAGGCGGGGCTGCCCGACTACCACCTCGAGTTCTGGTACGGCATGTTCGTTCCCGCCGGCACGCCGCCCGCGATCGTCAAGAAAATCTACGAAGCGACGATCACCGCGATGCAGCAGCCCGCGATCAAGGCGGCGCTGGCGCGCGAGGGAACCGAGGTGTCGCTCTCCGCTTCGCCCGAGCAGTTCGCCGCCTTCCTGGTCGATGACGGCAAGTTCTGGGCGAACCTGGTCAAGAGTGCCAAGGTCAAGCTCGAGTGAACCGGAGAGTCGATCAGTCCTCGGCGGAGGCTGCCGACGATGGGTGAGTCGGCGGGGGCTTGCCGCGCCAGCGCCTGCGAAATGCGCTGGGGATTGCACTGCAAGCGACATGCGACGGTTCCGCGCGAAGACCCGCGCATCGCAAGTCGATCCGCTTTTATCGGCCTGCGCCGCCAGCTTGACGGCACTTCGGTTGCAGACGGTATCGGCGGCGCATCCCTCTCAGCTCTGCTCGGCGACGGCGTAAAGCTGCCACTCGCCCGGCACCCCCTTCAACGCATGCCCGCCGCGCTCGACGAAGGCGATGCCGGAGCCGGCGACGAGATCCTTGACGGTGCTCGACACCAGCACCTCGCCCGTGGCGGCCAAGGCCGCGACGCGCGCGCCGATGTGAACGGCGATGCCGCCGATCTTCGCGCCCATCACTTCGCACTCGCCGGTGTGCACGCCCGAACGCACCTCGAGGCCGAGTGGGCGGACGCCGTCACGAATGGCCTCGGCGCAGCGGATGGCACGCGCCGGGCCATCGAAGGCGGCGAAGAAGCCATCGCCAGCGGAATCGACCTCGCGGCCGCGGAATCGCTCGAGCTGGCGCCGGGCCACGCTGTAGAACGCATCAAGCACCGCGTGCCAGCGCGAATCGCCGAGCTGCGCGGCGCGCTCGGTGGAGCCGACGATGTCGGCGAAGAGGATCGTCGACAGGACGCGGTCGGGAGTGCCGCCGTGCCGTTCGCCGGTCAGGAACTCCTCGATTTGGTCGAGATAGGCGTCGGCGTCGCCGCTGAAGAAGAAGTGATCGCTTCCCGGCAACTCGACGTACTTGGCGCCGGGGATCCGTTCTGCGAGGTAGCGCGCGAGCTCGACCGGCACCATGCGATCTTCGCTGCTGTGCATCACCAGTGTCGGCACTCGCACGGCCGGCAGGATCGAGCGCGTGTCGATCTCGTAGACCATGCGCATGACCGCGACCGCCGCGCCCGGGCTCGACGCCAGGCGCTGGAAGCGTCCCCACCACTGGCGCGCCACCACATCGTGCGTCAGCGAGCTCGCGAACGCGCTCAGCAAGACCCCCTTGCCCCAGCCCTCTTCCATGCGCGCGAGCAAGGCTTCCCAGACATCGGCTCGAGTGCCGAGCGGGTAGTCGGCCGCCCAGGCGACGCGCGCGAAGGTGGCGATCAACACCATCGCCGCGGTTCGCTCCGGGTAGCTGGCGGCGAAGAGAAGGCTCATCGGCCCGCCCTCCGAGACGCCGACGAGCGCGGCGCGCTTCGAGCCGGCCGCGTCCATCACCGCGCGAACGTCGTCCATGCGCTCTTCGAGCGTCGGCAACTGCTGCGGCGGCACCGGATCCGACATGCCCGTGCCGCGCTTGTCGAAGATGATCAGGCGGGCGAACGAGGCCAGACGATGATAGAAATGGGCGAGCGGCGGATAGTCCCAGCCATGCTCGACGTTCGAGATGAACCCCGGGATGAAGACCAGATCGATCGGCCCGCTGCCGACGACCTGGTAGGCGATGTGGTACTCGCCGCTCTTCGCGTAGCGCGTTTCCGGAACCTCGTGCATGACCTCTCCCGACCGCGCCGCGCGGCTCAGTAGTGGATGCTGCGCGGCGCGCCGCCGCCGGCCGCGATGGCGTCGCCGTTGATCGCCACCGAGCGGGGCGAACACAGGAAGACGACGACGTCGGCGACCTCGCGCGCATCGACCAGGTGGCGGATCGAGTTGCCTTCGGCCATCTGCTTCTCGACCGCCTGCTCGCTCGTTCCCTGCGCGGCGGCACGCGCCTGCACGAGCGCCGCCGTCCGCTCGGTTCGTGTCTGGCCCGGGTGGACGACGGTGACGTTGATCCCTGCCGGGCCGAGCTCGTCGGCGAGGTTCTTCGCCATCGCCGAGACGGCGACGTTGCGGATGCTGCCAACGGTGTTGCCGCTCTGGCGCGCAGCCAGGCCGCTGAGGTTGACGATGCGGCCCCAGCGCTGCGCCTTCATGTACGGCGCGACGGCACGCGCGCAGCGCAGGTAGCCCATGACCTTGACGTCGATCTCGCGCTGCAGGTGCGCGGCGTCGATCTCGGCCAGCCCCGGCGGCGCCGCGTAGCCGCCGGGCTCGGCCGCGGCGTTGACGAGGATGTCGATGCCGCCGCCGAGCGCCGCCACCGCCTCGGCGACGGCGCGCTCGACCTGCGCTTCGTCGGTGGTGTCGGCGGCGACGCCGACGACGCGCGCGCCCGTCTCGTTGACGAGCTCGGCCGCGGTGGCAGCGAGCCGCTCGGCGTCGCGCGCCAGGAGCGCGACCGCCGCGCCTTCGAGCGCGAGCCCGCGCGCGATCGCCTTGCCGATGCCACGGCTGCCGCCGGTGACGAGGGCGCGCTTGCCGTTGAGTTCGAGATCCATGGGGTCGCTCCAAGTGACGGACCAGTATCGCGCGGCCGCGCGCCGGAACCGCCTACCAGCTGTTGCGCAGCTCCCGGAGCTTGACGAATACCGTCTTCGGGTCCGGCCGCTCGGGCAGCTCGGGAAACGCCTCGCGCAGCGCGGCGATGACGCTGGGGCTTCCCAGGCGCAGGAAGGTGTTGACCCGTTTCTCCTCGTCGATCGTGGTCACCCGCGCCGTTGCCGGATCCTGCCCGCTGACCTGCGGCAGCAGCGCGCCGGCGGCGGTGTTGTCGGGCTCGCGCGCCATCGTGAAGCGCAGGTTGTTCTCGATGTAGTCATGGCCGGGATAGACGAGCGTCGCGCCGGGAAGCCTGGCGAGCTGCTCGACGAAGGTCGTGTACAGGTCTTCCGCGTTGCCGCCGTTGTGGCAGTTGCCCGCGCCGGCGTTGAACAGCGTGTCGCCCGAGAACAATGCCGGCGTCTCGGTGTGCGAGCGCAGGCAGATGTGGCACATCGTGTGGCCGGGCGTGTCCAGGCATTCGAGCTCGACGGTCTTGCCGACCTTGATCACGTCGCCGGCCTTGACGCCGCGGTCGACGCCGGCGATGCGCGAGCCGGACCGGTGGTGCGCGATCACCTTCGCCCCCGTCGCCGCGACCACCGCGGCATTGCCGCCGGTGTGGTCGTGGTGCTCGTGCGTGTTGAGGACCTGGGTGATCTGCCAGCCCTTGACGCGGGCCGCGTTCAGGCACTTCTCGTGGTCGAGCGGATCGATCGCGAGCGCCTCGCCGCTCTCGGCGCAGGCGACCAGGTAGTTGTAGTTGCGGTAGGCGTTGCCGGTCCAGATTCTCTCGACGATCATTAGGTGCTCCGGGCCGCGGTGGCGGCCTGTGGCGATGATGCCACCGCGCGTCAGCGCAAGGCCAGCTCGCTCGCCTCGAAGGTCGCCAGCTCCGGGGGACGGGCGGCCAGCTGCGCGACCTGCTTCGCGAACTCGCGAGAGGCCGGAACCCGGAAGTGCGCCAGCAGCGCATCGCGATCGGCCCAGCGCTCGAAGAACACCAGCCGCAGGCAGTCGTTCGCGTCGACGGCGACGCCATGCTCGAGACAGCCCGGCTCGGCACGCGAGCGGGCGACGTGCTCGAGGCTGAGGCGCCGGAGCTCGTCGAGCGAATCCAGGCGCGCCTGGATGGCGCCGGTGACGATGATCACCTGCCCAGTCTATCCAGAGGGTCGTCGCCGCGGCGCCGGTCCCTCCCCACTAAGCCGCCAGCGGATTGACGGCAACGGGCAGCGCATGGAACGAATGAATCGGCAGGACGTCGAGGCGGGCATCGGACGAAGCCGAAAACGCCGCCATGGCATCGATCAGGCCGGCCGCCTGTGCGTGCAGAGCGACGTCTGTCGTCGGATCGACGTCGGGCGTCATGCGCAGGCCACTGGAAGTCGGAGCGGGCTGCCATGTCGCGGCGATGACCGGCAGCAGTGCCGAGTAGCCAGCGGACAGCGTGGTCTGTCCCAACGCGGGAGGCGTGAACGACGCCATGGCGGTGACCAGTTCCTGGACCCTGGAATCGAGCAGCGACTGACGGTCATCGGTCCTGAACTGCTCGATGCGATGCTGCGGCCCGAGATACCAATCCTGAAGCGCCGCCTTGTCGCCGGTGCCGATGACGCTGACCTGGAGATCGTTGCCGACATGGCGAAACCAGATCTGCTCGCTGCCGATTCCAGAGAGAAAGCTGAGCGTGTCTGTATTGCCCGCTGCGGCATCGTCTTCCTGGACGCGATCCGATCCGTAGCCGCGACCGAGCAAGTAGGTGTCGTCGCCGAGCCCGCCGACGAGCGTGTCGTTGGCGGCGCCGCCGTCGAGCCGATCGGCGCCGGCTTCGCCGCGGATCACGTTCGCGGCAATGTTGCCGAAGAGCACGTTGGCGAGCGCATTGCCCGTGGCGCTGACCGCCTTGGTTCCGGTCAGCGACAGATTCTCCAAATCGTCGCCGAGCGTCCACGTCACGGGGGAGCGGACGACGTCGACACCGCCGCCCGGCGGACTGCTGATGAACCACGGCATCACTGCGGGCGGCACCCGCAACCACCAGCTCGGCGCGGGCATGGGCGATTTCATCGAGCGCTACATCTTCCCGGGCGGCGAGCTGCTGCACGTCTCGAAGGTCG
>JBDSLQ010000377.1:0-4356 GCA_039916285.1 Caldimonas sp. | reverse complement strand
CGGCTTCTACCTCGCCATGCACGACCTCGAGATCCGCGGCGCCGGCGAGGTGCTCGGCGACAACCAGAGCGGCAACATGATGGAGGTCGGCTTCCAGCTCTACAACGACATGCTCGCCGAGGCGGTGCGCTCGCTCCGGAATGGCCGCGAGCCCGACCTGCTCGCCCCGCTCTCGGCGGTGACCGAGATCAACCTGCACGCGCCTGCGCTGCTGCCCGACGCCTACTGTGGCGACGTCCACATCCGGCTGTCGCTGTACAAGCGACTGGCGAGCGCCAGCAAGGCCGAGCAGATCGACGCCTTGCTCGAGGAGATCACCGACCGCTTCGGCAAGCTGCCGCCGCAGGCGCAGGCGCTGTTCGACGTGCACCGCCTGCGCGTCCTCGCCAAGGCGTATGGCGTCGCACGCATCGACGCCGGCGACAAGGTGACGACGATCACCTTCGCGCCGAACGCGCCGATCGAGCCGGCGCGAATCATCGAGCTGGTGCAGAAGAACCGCCACATCAAGCTTGCCGGCAACGAGAAGCTGCGCATCGAACGACCCGCGGCCGAGGTGCGCGACCGCGTCCAGCTCGTCCGCGACGTGCTGCGCTCGCTCGGCGCGCCGCTCCTGCTTGAAGCGGCATGAGCGACTCCGGCGCCGGCGCTGGGGACGACCGTCAGATCGCGCCCGGCCTCGCCGTTCGCGGTTTCGCCCCGCCGCTGCGCCTCGCCGATTTCAGGTTGATCGCCTTCGACATGGACTCGACGCTGATCACGATCGAGTGCATTGACGAGATCGCCGACGTCGCCGGCAGGAAGGCCGAAGTCGCGGCGATCACCGAAGCGGCGATGCGCGGCGAGATCGCCGACTACAAGGAGAGCCTGCGCCGCCGCGTCGCCTTGCTCGCAGGCGTTCCGGCCGCGGCGCTTCAGCGCGTCCACGACGAGCGCCTGCGCTTCCACCCGGGCGCCGAGCGCCTCGTCGCCGCGTGCAAGGCGGCGGGACTGAAGACGCTGCTCGTCTCGGGCGGCTTCACCTTCTTCACCGACCGCGTCCGCGACAGTCTCGGCTTCGACTTCACGCGCAGCAACGTGCTCGAGGTCGCGGAGGGCGCGCTCACGGGCCGGGGATTCGACGGATCCGTCCTTACCGGTCGGCTCGTCGACCAGCCCTGGGGCGACATCTGCGACGGCGCCGAGAAACGCAAGATGATGCTGGAGACCTGCCAGGCACTTGCGATCTCACCCGCGCAGGCGATCGCGGTCGGCGACGGCGCCAACGACCTGCCGATGATGGCCGCCGCGGGCCTCTCGGTCGCCTATCACGCCAAGCCGAAAGTGCGGCAAGCGGCGATGGTCGCGATCGACGAGGGCGGCCTCGACCGCCTGCTCGAGATCGTCACGCCCTGAGGACGACGATGCCGTCGCGGTCGTCGGCACGACGCGTCTCGGCCTTCTTGCGAATCGCGGCCAGCGTGGTCCGGCTCGTGATCACGTCGGCGGCGAGCTTGACGTGAATCAGTGCCGGCCGGCCGGCGGCGAGCGCCGCGAGCAGCGCCGGCTCGAACGCAGCGGTCGTGTCGACGCGCTCGCTCGCCCACCAGCCGTAGGCGCGCGCGAGCGCTGCGAAATCGGGGTTGCCGAGGTCCGAGCCGGAGACGCGGCCCGGGTACTCGCGCTCCTGGTGCATGCGGATCGTGCCGTAAGTGCCGTTGTCGACGACGATGCTGACGAGCTTGCCCACGCCCTGGCCGGCGCCGTGCGCGATCGCGGTCGCGAGCTCCTGGCCGTTCATCAGGAAGTCGCCGTCGCCCGCGATGTTGACGACGGTGCGATGCGGCTGCAGCAGCGACGCAGCAATCGCGGCAGGGACGCCGTAACCCATCGCCCCCGACGTCGGCGCGAGCTGGCTACGCCCGGCGTGGCGCATCCCTGCGTAGCGATGGAAGCGGTGCAGCCAGCCGCTGAAGTTGCCGGCGCCGTTGGTGAAGACCGTGTCCTCGGGAACGCAGCGATCGATAGCGCGCACGATCTCCGCCATGTCGAGCGGCGCGACCGGCGTCGCCACGAGGTTGGCTTCGTAGTCGGCGCGCGCCGCCGCCGTCCATGCCGCCCAGCGCAGCGTCGCCGGCGCCTCGAGCGCGGCCAGCGCCGGCGCCGCGCAGGCCATTGACGACACGATCGCCAGGTCGGGCGCGTAGACGCGGCCGAGCTCCTCGGCGCCGGCGTGGAGGTGGACGAGCTTCTGGCGCGGCTGCGGCGGCTCGAGCAGCTCGTAGCCGCCGGTCGTCATCTCGCCCAGGCGCGGCCCGACGGCGACGATCAGGTCCGACTCGCGCACGCGCGCCGCGAGCTTGGGATTGATGCCGATGCCGACGTCGCCGGCGTAGTTCGGGTGACGGTTGTCGAACACGTCCTGGAAGCGGAAGGCGCAGCCGACGGGCAGCTGCCAGAGCTCGGCGAAGCGCTCGAGCGCTTCGCACGCCGCCGCGGTCCAGCCGCTGCCGCCGACGATGACGAAGGGGCGCTCGGCGGCGGCGAGCCGCTCGCGCAAGGCGACCAGCGCTTCCGGTGCCGGTGCCGCGAGGGCGGGCTCGACGCGAGCCAGGATCGCCGCCGAGGTGGAGGCGGCCAGCATGTCTTCCGGCAGCACCAGCACCACCGGTCCGGGTCGCCCCTGCATCGCGACATGGAAGGCGCGGCCGACGTATTCCGGCAAGCGATCGGGGTCGTGGACCTCGCCGACCCACTTGGCGAAGCCGAGCGTGCCCGGGCCGAGCATCTGCCGGTAGTCGACCTCCTGGAACGCCTCGCGGTCGCGTTGGTGGCTCGCGACCTGGCCGATGAACAGGATCATCGGTGTCGAATCCTGGAACGCCGTGTGGACGCCGATCGCCGCGTTGCTGGCGCCGGGGCCGCGCGTCACGAAGCACAGGCCCGGCCGGCCGGTGAGCTTGCCTTGCGCTTCGGCCATGTAGGCGGCGCCGCCTTCCTGGCGACAGGCGACGAATCGGATGCGTTCGCGATGCTCGTAGAAGCCGTCGAGGGCGGCGAGGAAGCTTTCGCCGGGAACGCCGAAGACGGTGTCGGCGCCCTGGGCGATCAACGCCTCGATGAGGGCGTGTCCGGCGGGGCGGGCAGGCGTGGTGGGCATCGTCATGCTCGATCGAGGCAGAGCGCGAGTGTGACCCGAAGTGTCGCTCCCGCGCGGGTCAGGGTTCGTCCTGATGCTGCTAATTCACCGAATGGTGAATTATTCGGTCGTGCCCGCCAGGCCTGCCGCCGTCGTCGAATTCCGTTCCCGCGATGCCGACCGATCGCGCGAGGAGATCCTGCGCGCGGCGATGGACGAATTCGCCGGCCACGGTTTCGGCGGCGCGCGCATGGAAAAGGTTGCCGAGCGCAGCGGCGTCAACAAGAAGCTCATCTACTACTACTTCGCCGGCAAGGACGAGCTGTTCCTCGCCGTCCTCGAGCAGACGTATGCCGACATCCGCGCCGCCGAGCAAGAGCTGCACCTCGAGGCGAGCGACCCGCTCGAGGCGATCAGGAGCCTGGTCGCCTTCACCTGGCGCTACTACCTCGCCCACCCAGAATTCCTCGCCCTCCTCAACAGCGAGAACATGCACCGCGCCGGCCACCTGAAGCGCTCGCGCCGGATCCGCCAGATGAACTCGCCGCTGATCGAGGTGCTCGCCGACGTCCTGCTGCGCGGCGAAACGAGCGGCGCGCTGCGCCCCGGCATCGACCCCATGCAGCTCTACATCTCGATCGCCGGCCTGGCTTACTTCTACCTCTCGAACAACCACACGCTGGCCGCCATCTTCGGCCGCGAGCTGATGACGCCGGCGGCGCACGCCGCGCGTCTCGAGCACATCTGTGCGCTCGTCCTCGGCTACGTCGCCGCGCCTGCGGCGCGCCGCGCCACCCTTCGCCTTTCCCCCGACAACGCTCTCAGGAGACAACGATGAAAAGCCATTCCCTTCGCCTTCGCGCCGCGATCGCGGCGGTCCTCGCCTTTGCCGGCAGCGGCGCGCTCGCCCAGAACTGGAAGCCGACCCGCCCCATCAACCTGATCGTGCCGTGGGCGGCAGGCGGCTCGACCGACCAGATCACCCGTGTCACCGCCGCGGAGCTCGAGAAGGAGCTCGGCCAGACGATCGTCATCGTCAACCAGCCCGGCGCGTCGGGCTCGATCGGCACCAAGAGCGCCTTCGACGCGCCGCGCGACGGCTACACCTGGGCCGCAGGCGCAGCCCAGGACCTCGGCACCTACCAGACGCTCGGCTCGCTGAACGCCGGCATCAAGGACTGGAACCTGTTCCTGTCGGTCGCCAACATCCAGGTGATCGGCGTCAATCCGGCGACGCC
>JBDSLQ010000376.1:0-3639 GCA_039916285.1 Caldimonas sp. | reverse complement strand
CGTCTGGCGCGGGCAGATCGGCGACGGCGTGTGGTCCGGCTTGACGAATTCGCCGAGGAAGAAGGGCACGTTGCCGTCCCAGGGGACGCAGCGCTGCGTCGAGAGGTCGAGGCGAGCAAGGGCGTCGGGAAAGCCATGCTGCCAGCCCGTCAGCTGGGCGTTGTCGTAGGTCCGGTCGGCGACGTCCCAGCCGAAGACGACGTCGCAGAAGCCGAAGCCTCCGGCAGGCGCCGGCTCGGCGGCGCCGAGGAACTTGTCGATGTGCAGGTACTTGCCGCGCAGGATGCCGTCGATGTCGCTCACCGCGACCTTGACCTTGCTGCTGCCGCTTTTCCTGACGGCGGTGAGGGCCGGATGCTCGGGTGTGGGGGTCGTCATGTCCTGATTCTGAGCCGTTTGCTCATGCCCGCGCCCGCGCCGGCGCGGCGTCCCCGATGCCGAGCTCCTTCAACGCGCCGGCGACCGCGGCGACCGCTTCCTTTATTTCCGCCGGCCCGATCGCGCCGATGCAGCCGACCCGAAAGGTCTCGACCTGGGTGAGTTTGCCGGGATAGAGGATGAAGCCGCGCGCCTTGACGGCGTCGTAGAAGCGCTTGAAGTCGTAGGCGGGATCGGCCGGCGCGTGGAAGGTGACGATGACCGGCGCCTGGATCTCTGGCGCCAGGAACGGCACGAAACCGAGCCCCCTCATGCCGCCGATCAGTGCCGCGCAGTTGGCTGAGTAGCGGGCGAGGCGCGCCGGCTGGCCGCCCTCCTCGACGAACTGGCGCACCGCCTCGGCGAGCGCCGCGACGACGTGGGTCGGCGGCGTGAAGCGCCACTGGCCGGTCTTCTCCATGTAGGCATGCTGGTCGTGAAGGTCCATCGCCAGCGAGTGCGAGTTGCCGGCGGCGCCGTCGAGCACGTCCTTCCTGATGAAGACGAAGCCCATGCCGGGGACGCCCTCGAGGCATTTGCCGCTGGCGGCGACGAGCGCGTCGAAGCGGATCTCCCGCGCGTCGATCGGCAGCGCCGCGAAAGAGCTCATCGCGTCGACGATCAAGCCCCTGCCGCGCCGCGCACAGAGGTCGGCGATCTGCTGCATGGGGTTGAGGACGCCGGTGCCGGTCTCGCAGTGGATGAAGCCGACATGGGTGATGCTCGCATCGGCGCGCAGCGCGGCGTCGAGCTCCTGCGGCGACACCGGCACGTCCTCGGCGTGACCGAGGACCGTCGTGCGCCGCCCCATCAGCGTCGAGAGGCGCCCGAGCCGCTTGCAATAGGCGCCGTTGTCGAGGACGAGGACGTGGCCGTCCTTCGGAACGAGGGTCGCCACCGCCGCCTCCACCGCGAAGGTGCCGCTGCCCTGCAGCGGCACGACGACGTGCGAGCCCTCGCCGTGCACGATCGCGAGCAGCTGCTTCCTGAGCTCGGCGGTGAGGGCGATGAACGACGCGTCCCAGGAGCCCCAGTCGCGCAGCATGGCGCGCTTTGTGCGCTCGGTGGTCGTCAGCGGGCCGGGGGTGAGGAGGATCGCGTCGCGCTCCATGGGGTCGTCTCCGTCGTGATCGTGGTCGGGTTGGCCTAGGGGCTGGTGCGGCGCCAGGCCTGCGTCGTCCGCTCGACCCAGCTGCCGAGGGCGATGAAGAGCAGCGTGACGACGGTCGAGCCTGCCGTGATGAGGACGGCGCACGCCGCCGCCGCGCCGGCCTCGCCGGCTTCGTCGAGGTTGAGGATCGCGATCGACGCCACCTTGGTCTCGGGCGAATAGAGGAAGACGACGGCCGATATCGTCGTCATCGCGTTGATGAAGAAATAGCGCGCGATGTCGATCAGCGTCGGCGTGCAGATCGGCAAGGTGACGCGCCAGAAGGTCTTGAAGAACGGCACCTTGAGCGACGCGCTCACCGCCTCGAACTCGGCGTCGAGCGACTTCAGCGCCGTCACCGCGGTCAGATGACCCGTCGTGTAGAAGTGGACGATCGTGCAGACGACGAGGAGCGTCAGCGTCTGGTAGAGGCCGTGGAGCGGATTACCCGGCTCGTTGAAGAAGAAGATGTAGCCCAGGCCGAGCACCAGCCCCGGCACCGCCATCGGCAGCATCGCCAGCAGCCTGACGAGCGGGCGCATCGCGTCGAGGCCGCGCGTCTTCTCGAGCATGTAGGCGCCGACGAAGACGACGATGGTGCCGAAGAACGCGGTGCCGGCGGCGAGCTTCAGGCTGTTCAGGAAGGCGTCGCCGACCTCGGCGTCGACGAAGCCCATCGTGTAGTGCTTCCAGCTCGGCGCCAGGTTGTAGGGCCAGTAGGTCGCGAACGAGGCGAAGACCGCCATGCCGATCATCGCCAGCATCAGCGCGCTGATCAGCACGACATAGCCGAGCATCAGCGCGTCGAAGCCGCGCGAAGGCTGCGGCCTGAGCGGCACGGCGCGCGCGGTCAGCATGGCCGTCTGCTTCCTCTGCACCAGCCAGTCGATGCCGAAGGTCAGCAGCGCCGGCGTCAGCAGCAGCAGGCCGACGACGGCGCCGCGCTGGAAGTCCTGCTGGCCGATGACGAGCTTGAAGACGTCGGTGGCGAGCATGTTGAAGTTGCCACCGATCACCTTCGGGATGCCGAAGTCGGTCATCACCAGGGTGAAGGCGACCAGCGCCGCCGAGATCAGGCCGTACTTGGCGCCCGGCAGCGTGATCGTGAAGAACTTTCGCCGCGTCGACGTGCCGAGCGCGTCGGCGGCTTCGTAGAGGCGCGCGTCGGCGAGCGCCAGCGCGCTGAGCAGGATCATCAGCGCGTGCGGGAAGACGGCGAAGCACTCGGCGACGACGATGCCGGGCGCGCCGTAGATGTTCTCGAAGCCGAGCGCAGTGACGAGCCCCTTGGCGGTCCCCTGGTTGCCGAACCAGTAGATCAGCGAGATCGCCGAGAGCAGCGTCGGCGCCAGCAGCGGGATGAGCGCGATCGTCCGGAACATGCCCTTGGCCGGAATGCAGCTGCGTGCCAGCGCATAGGCGAAGCCGAACGCGAGCGGCACGGTGACGACCGTGACGAGCGCCGCCACCCAGACGCTGTTGACGAACGACTGCAGCAGCGCCGGGTTGCCGAGGTAGCTCGCGAAGTTGGCCAGGCCGACGAACGCGCCATCCTTGTCCTGCAGTGCCTTGGCAAGGATCGTCGCCAGCGGCAGGGCGAGGAAGGCGACCAGCAGCAGCGCGATGACGAGGAGCACGGCATGGGCGACGCGGTCGCTCCAGTGCGAGCGCTGGCGCAGCGCGCGCGGGGAAGACGGAGCGAGGACGGCGGACACGAGCGACGACCGGGCGCGGCCGGCTAGAAAAAGCGCATCCGCTCGGGCAGCAGCTTCAGCGGCAGCCGGCTGCCGACCGCGAGCCCCTGTTCGGCGAGGAAGTTGAGCGAGAGGTAGACCGTGATCGGCTGCGCGCCCATCGCCTCGGCGTTGACGCGCACCAGGCAGTACGAGCCGAGGAACTCGATCTTGTCTATTGCGCCGTCGAAGACGTTGGCGTCGCCCGGTGCGATCGGTCGGGCGAGGACGTCTTCCGGGCGAAGGTAGACCTTGACGTCGCGGGCGAGCGCGGTGTCGTGCTCGCACGCGAACCGGCTCGCGCCGATGCGCAAGTCGCGGCCCGGATGCAGGCGTCCG
>JBDSLQ010000375.1:0-17628 GCA_039916285.1 Caldimonas sp. | reverse complement strand
GGGGCGACCCGATCCTGAGCCTGAACGAGGATTTCCAGAAGGATCCGCGGCCGGGCAAGATCAATCTCTCGATCGGCATCTACTTCGACGATGCCGGCCGCATCCCGGTGCTCGCCTCGGTGCGCCGCGCGGAGCAGCAGGTGGTCGCCCGCGATGCCCCCAAGCCGTACCTGCCGATCGAAGGCGCCGCCAACTTTCGCTCCGCGGTGCAGGCGCTTCTCTTCGGCGCGGATCACGAGGCCGTCGCTTCCGGCCGCGTCGCCACGATCCAGTCGATCGGCTCGAGCGGCGGCCTCAAGGTCGGCGCCGACTTCATCGCGCGCTGGCTTGCCGGCAGCTCCGTCTGGGTCAGCGAGCCGAGCTGGGAGAACCACCGCTCGATGTTCGAAGGCGCCGGCCTCGCCGTTCACGACTACCCCTA
Source organism: Caldimonas sp. (assembly GCA_039916285.1). GTDB lineage: Bacteria > Pseudomonadota > Gammaproteobacteria > Burkholderiales > Burkholderiaceae_C > Schlegelella_A. Next base: position 17,207 of record JBDSLQ010000375.1, on the reverse strand, counting down.
CTACGACGGCGCCACCGGCGGGCTCGCCTTCGAGGCGATGTGCAAGGCGCTGCGCGGCTTGCCGCCCAGGAGCGTCGTCCTCCTCCACGCGTGCTGCCACAACCCGACCGGCGTCGACCTGACGCCGATGCAATGGGATGCGCTGGTGCCGATCCTGGTCGAGGGCGAGCTCGTGCCCTATCTCGACCTCGCTTACCAGGGCTTCGGCGACGGCATCGTCGAGGACGCGTACGCGCTGCGCGCGCTCGCCGCCGCGCGCGACCGCCACAACAGGCCGCTCGCGTTCTTCATCGCCAACTCGTTCTCGAAGAGCATGAGCCTGTACGGCGAGCGCTGCGGTGCGCTGAGCGTCGTCTGCGCCGATCGGGGCGAAGCCGCGAACGTTCTCGGTCAGCTCAAGTTCACGGTGCGCCGCAACTATTCGAGCCCGCCGATCCACGGCGGCCAGATCGTCGCCGCCGTGCTGGGCGAGCCGACGCTGCGGCGCGAGTGGGAGGCCGAGCTCCGGGCGATGCGCGAGCGCATCCAGGCAATGCGTCGATCGCTGCACGGCGTCCTGGCCGCGAAGATGCCCGATCGCGACTTCGGCTACTTCCTGAGCCAGCGCGGCATGTTCAGCTACACGGGACTGTCACCGCGTCAGGTCGATCGCCTGCGCGAGCAGTTCGCGGTCTATGTGCTTCGGTCGGGCCGGATGTGCGTCGCGGGCCTGAACCGCGGCAACGTCGAGGCGACCGCGCAGGCGATGGCTGCCGTTCTCGCCGACTGACGGTGCGCTTCAGCGCCGGCTGCGTGCGGCGAAGCGCCGTTGCGCGAACAGCGCCAGGCCGCTGGCGACGCTGGCGAAGCGATCGCCGCGGACGAGGCGCGCTTCGGGGAAGGCATTGCGCAGCCGGTCGCTCAGGATGTCGAGGCCGGTCGACCCGCCGGTGAGGTAGAGCGTGTCGACGGCGCTCGCCGCGAGGCCGGCCTGGGCGATCGTGGCGCGCGCGGCGGCGACGATGCGGTCGAGGTCGGCGTCGAGCGCGCGCCTGGCAGCCGCCTCGTCGAGATCGCTCGCCAGGCCGGGCTCGACGTGGTCGAGGTCGATCTTCGCGGCGCCGCCGCCGGCGACCTCGATCTTCGCGCTCTCGGCGCGCGCGACCAGGTCGTGGCCGTAGTGCTCCGCCAGCACCGTCATCAGGCGCCGGTGCTGGGTGGCGTCGGCGTAGAACGAGCGCATGCCGCGCAGCTCGACGACGCGCTGCGGGTTGTAGACGGTGTTGATGAGGTGCCAGGTCGCGAGGTCGAAATAGACCGCGCTTGGCACCTCGCGCGGCGGCGCGCCGTCGAGGCCCGGGCCGTAGGCGCCGTAGCCCAAGAGCGGCAGGATGGTGGCCAGCTCGATGCGCCGGTCGAAGTCGGTGCCGGCGATGTGGACGCCGTGGTTGGCGAGGATGTCGCCCTTGCGGTCGACCTTCGCCTTGCGCTCCGGTCCGACGAGGACGAGCGAGAAATCCGAGGTCCCGCCGCCGATGTCGGCGACGAGGACCTTTTCCTCGCGCGTCACCGCCTGCTCGTGATCGAAGGCGGCGGCAATCGGCTCGTACTGGAAGACGATCTCGCGAAAGCCGGCGCTCGCCGCGGCCTTTCGCAGCGCCGCTTCGGCCCGTGCGTCGCGCTCAGCGTCGTCATCGACGAAGTAGACCGGCCGGCCGACGACGGCGCGATCGACCGGCGCGCCCGCCGCCTTCTCCGCGCAGCGGCGCAGGTGGCGCAGGTAGGTCGCGACGATGTCGATGAAGGGAACGCCGCGGCCGCCGCCGACGTCGGTCGTCTGCAGCACGAGCGAGCTGCCGAGGATGCTCTTCATCGATCGCATCAGGCGGCCGTCGATGCCATCGACGTAGGCGGCGACCGCGGCGCGGCCGAATTCGCACGGCGGCGGCCCCGCGCGGCCGAGCCCCTCCGCCTCGACCGGATAGAACACCGCCGTCGGCATCGTCCTAAACCCCGGCTCGAGCTCGATCAGCCGCATCGCCGCGCCGTCGGGAACGCCGACGGCGGAGTTCGAGGTGCCGAAGTCGATGGCGCAGTAGGTGGAGGCAGTCACGGCGAACGGAGAGACGGGGCGGGGCCCTCGAAAGGGGCGCGATTCTAGGTCGCCGGCGCCGCTGCCGAGCGGCCGTCACGCGCCCGGACTATCCTTTGCGCCCCGTGCTTCACCCCCCGGAGACCCGCCATGACCCTCGCTTCCCTGCGCCTCGCCGTCCTCTCGCTCCTGCTCGTTGCCGGCACCTCCTTCGCCGCCGACGTCGGTGCGCCGGCGAACGACAAGTTCACGCCGGCGCGCGCACGCATGGCCGAGAAGAACTGGGCGGCCGCGATCGACGAGCTGAAGAAGGTCAACGATCCGGCCAGCGCCGACTGGAACAACCTGATGGGCTACAGCCTGCGCAAGGCGAGCCCGGCCAACGCCGCCGAGGCCGAGAAGTTCTACAACGATGCGCTGCGCATCGAGCCGCGCCACCGCGGCGCGCTCGAGTACTCGGGCGAGCTCTACCTCATGACCGGCAATCTCGCCAAGGCCGAGGAGCGGCTCGCCGTTCTCGACAAGGCGTGCTTCCTGCCGTGCGAGGAATACACCGACCTCAAGCGTGCAGTGGGTCGTTACAAAGCCGCCGGCAACAAGTACGTCGCGCAGTAAACGTGGTGGCGTCGCGACGCGTTGGACACGCAACGCCAATTGCGACCGCTCCGCCCCTCGATTGCGGGGTGCTTCTTTCGATGCCTCCGCTGATACTGGGATCGCGAGAGTCGCCCCGGAGAAACCGATGAACCTGATCGCCCGCGCCCGCCGCTTCCTGTCGACCTCGCGTCGGTCGGCGCGGTGCCTGGACGACGATCCGGCAGGCATGGGAACGGCGTTCGGGCTCGACGCGATCACGACGATCCAGCCCGAGTCGCCCGCCGAGATCGCGGCCCGCGAGCGCGCCGCTCCGGTCAGCCGGATGGACTACCGGCTGCATCGGCGCTCGACTTTCTAGGGCCGGCGTTCGGGCAGAGCAGTTGCCCCGCTCGCCTCGGCCCGGCGCGGCGTCAGCCGCGTTCATCTCATACCTCGATCAAGAGCTGCGGCCGATGCGCTTCGGCTTCGCCGCGCCGCTCGTGGCCGCGCGAATTGCAGACGACGCGCGTCGGTCCGCCGGCGCGCTCGACAAGGTAGTCGTGGGCGCAGTGAAGGTGGCCATGCAGCCAGAGATCGGCGTACGGCAGCAGGTCGTCGTCGGCGTTGCAGAAGCTCGCCGTGCCACTGCGCGCGCCGTAGCGCGGGTCGGCGCTCCGCACGCTCGGCGCGAAGTGGGTGACGACGACGGTGCGATCCCAACCGTCGCGGGGCCGCTTCAGCTCGGCTTCCAGCCAGGCGCGACAGGCGAGCGCCTCGGCGCGCATGGCTTCGACGTCGAACGGCCGGCCGCCCCGGCTCGCCTGCATCAGGCTCATGAAGTAGCTGCCGGCGCGCATCGCCTTGGCGCGCCCGACGGCACCGAACAGGTCGAAGTCGCTCCAGCGCGTCGTGCCGACGATGCGGATGCGCGCGCCCTGCGCATCGGCGACGACGAGGCACTCGCGCTCGAGCATCGTGATGCCGAGGCTCGCGCTGAAGTCGCGCAAGGCGGCGGTCGAGGCGTCGACGTCGCGGCCGTCGTACTCGTGGTTGCCGGCGACGAAGACGACCGGCTGCGGCCAGTCGCGAAAGCGTGCCAGCGCGTCCCAGCCCGCGTCGATATCGCCGCCGAGAACGAGGAGCTCGGCGCCCGGGGCCGGCGCCGGGTCGTACGACTCGGTCTCGAGGTGCAGGTCCGAGAGCAGCTGCAGCCGCATCAATACGACGCGGCAGCGCCGTGGCACTGCTTGAACTTGCGGCCGCTGCCGCACGGACAGGGATCGTTGCGGCCGACCTTCGGCGCGGCGCGACGCACGACCTCGACCTTGTAGCGCAGCGGCAGCGTCAGCTCATAGAGCTCCGCGACGCAGGCGACGACCTCGCCGATCGCCTCGTCGAGCGACTCGAGCGGGCGCTCGCGCGCGACCAGCGCGGCCGTGCCGTGCTCGTCGTCGGGCAGGAAGCGGAACAGGCGCGCCAGAGTCGTCGCGACGTCGCGATCGTCGAGCTCGGCGAGCCCGGGCAGGAGATGGACGGCCTGCTCGAAGCCGGCGACCCACGGCAGCAGCGGGCCGCCGATCGGATCGATCGGCGCGACGAGGCCTGCGTCATCCTCCCGGCCTGGCTGCGCTCGGCTCTCGGCGCCGTCGCCGGCGACGTCGTCGATCTCGTCCTCGTCCGGTTCGAGAACGAACGGTTCGAAGCTGCCGTACTCGGCGATCGACCGGTTCAAGGCGGCATGGCGACGCAGGATCAGCACACGTGCGCGCCGCTGCTCCGGTCCGGGCTCGGCCTCGCCCCAGCGGTGACCGCCGGCGTCGAAGACGTAAGGCAGCCAGGCGTCGACGTCGAGCAGCGTCGGCTGGACGATCACCCCGCAGAGGAAGCCATCGAGCATCACGCCGTCGAGCGGCTCGAGCGGCGCCGGGATGTCGGCGAGGATGGCGTCGAGCTCGGCGAACTCGGCGTTGCTCAGATCGTGGTCGGCAGCCGCGACCGCGCCGCGCGACGGCGGCTCGGATTCGGGCTGGCTCATCGCCGGAGCGGCGCGGCGATCGTCGTCAACCGGCAAGCCGCGCGGTGACGCGCCGGCGCACGTCCGGCAGCTCGCTCGGCAAGCGGTAGGCGAGCTGGCGGAACAGCTCGTCGTGCAGCTTCAGCTCGCCGGCCCACGCCTCGGGCTCGACACTGCTCACGAGCGCGTAGCGCGCCGGGTCGAAATCGAGCCCGGACCAGTCGAGGTCGCCATAGCGCGGCGTCAGCCCGAAGGCGTTGAGCTCGCCCGACGCCGTGCCCTCGACTCGCTCGACGATCCAGCGCAAGACGCGCATGTTCTCGCCGTAGCCCGGCCAGACGAACTTGCCGTCGGGCCCCTTCCTGAACCAGTTGACGCAGAAGATCTTCGGTAGCGAGGCGCCGGAGCGGGCCACGATCGTGCCCAAGTCCAGCCAGTGCTGGAAGTACTCACTCATGTTGTAGCCCATGAAGGGCAACATCGCGAACGGGTCGCGGCGCACCACCCCTTGGGCCCCTGCGGCGGCCGCGGTGGTCTCCGAGCCCATCGTCGCGGCCATGTAGACGCCTTCGGTCCAGTCGCGCGCTTCGGTCACGAGCGGCACCGTGGTCGAGCGCCGGCCGCCGAAGATGAAGGCGTCGATCGGCACGCCGGCGGGCGAGTCCCAGGCCGGATCGAGGGCCGGGTTGTTGGTCGCGGCGACCGTGAAGCGGGCGTTCGGATGCGCCGCCTTGGCGCCCGTCTCCTCGGCGAGCGCCGGCGTCCAGTCGCGACCTTGCCAGTCGATCAGGTGCTCCGGGGGCACGTCGGTCATGCCTTCCCACCAGATGTCGCCGTCGTCGGTCAGGGCGACGTTGGTGAAGATCGCGTCGTGGGCGAGGCTGGCCATGCAGTTCGGATTGGTCCTCTCGTTGGTGCCCGGGGCGACGCCGAAGTAGCCCGCCTCGGGGTTGATCGCAAACAGGCGACCGTCCTTGCCGGGCTTGATCCAGGCGATGTCGTCGCCGATCGTCGTCACCTTCCAGCCCGAAAACGTCGGCGGCGGGATCAGCATCGCGAAGTTGGTCTTGCCGCAGGCGCTGGGGAACGCGGCGGCGACGTGGTGCTTCTTGCCCGACGGCGAGGTCACGCCGAGGATCAGCATGTGCTCGGCGAGCCAGCCCGGGCGGCCTTCGGCGGGGTTCGCCGCGGCCCGGCCCATGGTCGAGGCGATGCGCAGCGCGAAGCACTTCTTGCCGAGCAGGGCGTTGCCGCCGTAGCCCGATCCGTAGCTCCAGATCTCCTGCGTCTCCGGGTAGTGGACGATGTACTTGGTCGGGTTGCACGGCCAGGACACGTCTTTCCCGCCCGCGACGAGCGGCGCGCCGACCGAGTGCATGCAGGGGACGAAGTGGCCGGCCGCGCCGAGCACCTCGAGCACGGCGCGGCCCATGCGCGTCATGATCTTCATGCTCACCGCGACGTAGGCGCTGTCGGTCAGCTCGACGCCGATGTGCGAGATCTCCGAGCCGAGCGGGCCCATCGAGAACGGCACGACGTACATCGTGCGGCCGCGCATGCAGCCGCGAAAGAGCGGCGGAGTGCCGTCGGCCAGGCCGGTCTGCAGGAGCGCGCGCATCTCCGCTGGCGCCTTCCAATTGTTGGTAGGGCCGGCGTCTTCCTCGCGCTCGGAACAGATGAAGGTCCGGTCCTCGACGCGGGCGACGTCGCTCGGGCTGCTGCGCGCGAGGTAGCTGCGCGGGCGCAACACGGGATCGAGCTCGATGAAGGTGCCGGCGGCGCAGAGCTGGGCGGAGAGGCGCTCGTACTCGGCGGCGCTGCCGTCGCACCAGTACACGTCCCTGGCCTCGGTCAGGGCGGCCATCTCGGCGACCCAGCCGATCAGCTTGGTGTGGCGAACATGCGCCGGAGCCCGGGTCGCCACGGCGGGCGTGAGAAAACGGTTCGTCGGCAGTGCAGTCATGACAGCTGGAAAGGAAATGGATCCGGGCGTTCAATGCGCAGCCGGGCGATCGAAGACAAGGGCGAACGGGGTGCCTGACCGGTTTCCGCGAAGCGGCGGCGGCGGGTGAATCGCGACTCGTGGTCGGTGTCTCAGTGGCGCGGCAGGGCGCTTGTTCTAGGGGAGAGCCAGTGTATCCCCGGGGTCGAAGCCCCTTTTGACCGACCGTCGCAGCCACCCCGCGGTCGGGGGCCCGCGGATGCGCCGCAATAATGAGCGCATGCTGAGCCGCCGCCTCTTCGTCGCTGCCCTGGCGACGCCGGCCGTCGCCCTCGGCGCGGGCGCGCGGAAACCTTCCGAGCGCGGCGGGCCGCTCCGCCTCGGCGTCGACCGGGCTCTCGCCGAATCGGGCCTGGCGCGAAGCCTGCAGCGGTCTTTCGGCGCCGACACCGGCATCGCCGTGCTGCTGGTGCCGGGGCCGGCGCTCGCGGTGCTCGAGGCGGCCCGCGAAGGCGAGGTCGATGCGGCGCTCGTCAACGCGCCGGCGGCCGAGGGCGCGCTCGAGCGCCAAGGCCTCGTCCACGACCGCCGGCCGATCGCGGCGAGCGAATTCATCGTCGTCGGTCCGCGCCCGCCCGGCGCTCGCGGCCGCACGCCGCCCACCGTGAACAGCGGCATCGAGGTGCTCGAGCGCCTGCGCGCGCAGGCCGGCACCGATCCGGCCGGATTCGTCTTTCTTTCCGCCAACGACGGCTCCGGCGTCCACGTCGCCGAGCAGGCGCTCTGGCGTGCGGCACGGATCGAGCCGGTCGCGCCGTGGTACGTCGCGGCGACGCCGGGGCCCGGCTTCACGGCGCAGGTGCGCGCTCGCGGCGCCTACGCGCTGGTCGAGCGCGGCGCCTGGAGCACGGCCGGCGGCGCCCCGCTCGCGGTTCTCGCCGAGGGCGACCCGCTGCTCGCCGAGTCGGTGCACGCGATGCGATCGTTCCGGGTCAGCCATCCGGCCGCGAAGATCTTCGTCGCCTGGATCGCCGGCGGCCGCGGCCGCGCCGTCGTCGCCCGCCACGCCAGCTACCGGGCGCGCTGAGCGGCGCCGCGCGGATGGCCTTGTCCGGTCGAGTGCTGAGTCTCAACGTCGCCCGTGTCAGCCCGCTCCTGATCGGCGGCGAGCCGGTGATGACGGCGATCGGCAAGCGGCCGGTCGACGGGCCTCGCGCGGTCGGACCGCTCGGCATCGAAGGCGACGAGCAGGCCGATCTCACCGTGCACGGCGGGCCGAGCAAGGCCGTCTATGCGTATCCGGGGGAGCACTATCCGTTCTGGCAGACGGTGCGCGCGCAGGCAGGTATCGGGGCGTGGGACGCAACCCTCGCGCCCGGTGCCCTCGGAGAGAACCTGACCGTCACCGGCGTGGTCGAGAGCGACGTCTTCATCGGCGACGTGCTTCAGTTTCCCGGCTGCGCGCTCGCCGTCAGCGAGCCGCGCTTCCCGTGCTTCAAGTTCAACGCCGCGATGGGCTTCGAGCACGCCGCCAAGCTGATGGTGAAAAGCGCCTGGTGCGGCTGGTACCTTGCCGTGCGCGTGCCCGGAACGATCGCCGCCGGCGAAAGCTTCGCGATCGTCCCGGGGCCGCGCGAGGTCGGCATCGGCGAGCTGTTCCGCGCCCGCATGGGCCGGCCCTGACGACGATGCTCGCGTACCGCCACGCCTTTCACGCCGGCAACCATGCCGACGTCTTCAAGCACCTGGTCCTGATGCTCGTGCTGCGCCATCTCGGCACCAAGGACAAGGGCTATCGCTTCATCGATACCCACGCCGGCGCGGGCGGCTACTCGCTGCTCGGCCGCTATGCCAGGAAGAACGGCGAGTACGAGCGCGGCATCGGCCTGCTCTGGACGCGCGGCGATCTCCCGGCGCCGCTCGCCGACTATGTCGCGCTCGTGCGCGCCTTCAATCCCGACGGCATGCTCGCGCAATACCCGGGCTCGCCCGCGCTCGCCCAGATGCTGCTGCGCCCGCAGGACGAGTTGCGCGCCTTCGAGCTGCATCCGACCGAGCAGAAGATCCTGCGCGCCACGCTGGCCGGCAATTCGCGCGCCACGGTCTACGACGGCGACGGCTTCGTCGGCCTGCGCGCGCAGTTGCCGCCGCCGTCGCGCCGCGCCGCCGTGCTCGTCGACCCCAGCTACGAAGGCAACGGCGACTACGCCAAGGCCGTCGCGACGCTGCGCGAAGCGGTGGCGCGCTTCGCCGAAGGGACCTACGTCGTCTGGTACCCCCAGGTGAGCAAGGTCGAGGCGACGCAGCTGCCGCGAAGGCTGGCCGCGCTGGCGCCGAAGGCCTGGCTGCATGCGCGTCTCTCGGTGCAGGAGCCCGACGCCCAGGGCTTCGGCCTGGCCGGCAGCGGCGTGTTCGTGCTCAACCCGCCGCACACGCTGCACGCGACGCTGGCGGCGACGCTGCCTTACCTGGTCGACGTGCTCGGCCGCTATCGCGGTGCCCACTTTCTGATCGATCGCGTGGCGGCCTGACGCCCCCCGGCGTCATGCCGGCGGCGGCTCGCGCTTGAGGTCGCGGAAGGCGGCGAAGAGCCAGGTCCGCATGCCGACGAGCAAGGTGTACGGCGTCCTCTGCTCTTCGGGCAGATGCTGCTCCGCCAGGTGCGTCTGCGCGAAGTCGTGGCCGACGCGGCGCAGCCGCTCGACGAACGACGCCGCCAGGCTCGGCGTGATCTCGCCGTGGACGAGCATGATCAACTCGCCCTCGCCGTCGAAGCCGCCGCTCAGGTAGTCGGCGGCGACGTGCTCGCGGAAGTAGCTCATCACCGGCCCGTGCGGGAGCCAGCGGAATCCCTTGGCGACCTTCAGCCGGTAGCGGTTGAGCGGGCGCAGCTCGATGATGCCGAGCCGGTCGAGCTGGGCCAGGTACTTGATGCACTCGGCATCGCTCAACGCGTACTCGGTCGTCATCGCCTCGAACGACCACTGGCTGAGGCAGCAGATCGCGAGCAGCAGCAGCTTGCGGTCGGCGACCACGGCCGCTTCCTGCTCGGCGGTGAGCTGGCGCGACAGCGGCTGCGCGTCGACGACCTTGCGTGCCAGCTCGGCGAAATCCATCTTCAGCACGCGCAGCATCTCGTCGATGCGCGAGAGCGGCATGTCCGACTTGGCGAAGACGCGCTTGACGCTCGACTCCGACATGCCGAGCGCGTCGGCGAGGTCGGCGTAGGTGACGCCGGCCGCGCGCAGCTCCGACTTGAGGGCGGTGACGAGGTCCTGGGTGGTGCTCATGGCGATGGCGTGGCGAGAAGTATCGGCGAGCGCCCCCCGGCGCCGACGCCGGCGCCGGCGCGACTCGGCGCGGCGGGTGGTGGCGCTTCCTCGCCATCAACGGCGCCCAGCTGGCGATCGTCGTCGCCGCCGGCTTCACGTGGGAGCGCTGGGCCTCGCGCGCATCGCTGCCGCACCTCTCGGATCATCTCGGACCTGCTGTCGGCGGCCTGATCGCCTACTTCATTGCCACTTTTGTCTTCCACTGGTGGCATCGCGCGCGCCACGAGTCGGACGTGCTCTGACGCTTCTTCCACCAGATCCTTCACAGCCCGCAGCTGCTGGTGATCACCTCGTTCTACGAGCATCCGGTCGAGATGACCGTGAACTCGCCGTCGACGCCGCGCTATCTGGCGATCGAGAACAGAACCGCGTTGTTGATCGCGTACACCGCGCCGTCGGCGCCGATCGCTGTCGGTGTGTACGACTCGCCGATCCCGCTCGTGAGCTGGATGCGCTGTGTCAGCCGGTTGACCGACAGGTCCCAGCGGTACAGGTAGCCGTCTTCGCTGTTGACAAGGACCGACTTCGTCAGCGGATCGACCGCGGCGGTGTTGATGCACCACTCCTTGACCGCGACCGCGCTGCCCGGCTCGAACGTCACGCCGAGGACCGTCAAGACCTCCTTCATGATCGTTCGGCCGGAGATCGGATCGACCTGCGTCGCGCGCGGATCGATCACGGCGAGCTGGTTGGCGCCGTTGCCGGTGCCGACGCCGCGGTAGTTGTTGTACTTGGTCATCAGCAGGTAGCTCGACGGTCCGGCGTACGACGGCACCATCGTCGCCGGCACGATCGACGCCGTGTTGTCCCAGCCGAAGCCGCCCGGCGTGGACTGCGTCGTCAGCGCCGCGTCGAAATGGAGCAGCCAGCCACGCGCGTTGTGCGTGCCGAAGGTCGTTTCGAGAACGCCGAAGTAGACGTCGCCGTCTGGGCCGACGGTTGGCGACGCGGTCGAATCGTCGCTGATGCGGGCCCGCGTGCCGAACGCTGGATCAAGGAGCAGCGCCCGGCCCTTCGGCACGAGCGTCGTGCTGTCGAGCGCGACCAGGTAACCCGCCTGCACCTGGCCGGCGACCTGTGCAGTGTTCACCGCGACGTAGAGCGTCTTCGCATCCGGCGAGAGCGCGGGCGCGCTGTTCGTCGCGACCTTGTCGATCGTCGCATCGGCGGCAGCGGTCGCCGCCGGCGTCCAGATGCCGTTGCCGCTGGCGTCGACCCGGGCGATCCCGCTCACCAGGCCGGCGGGATTGCCACCGGTGACCCGAAAGCCGAAGAAGACGTTGCCCAGGGCGTCGATGGTGAGCGGCGTGTTGATGAACACGGTCGCGTCGTAGGTCGCCGGCGTCGCGTTGTAGGCAGCGGCGCCGTAGAACACGACCGTCGTCAACGCGCCGCCGGGCGCATCGGCGTCGGCCTTGACGAGCAGCTTGCCGCCCGCGCCGGGTGCGTAGAGCCGGTTGGCCGTCGTCAGGGCGATGTTGTAGCTCGGCACCCAGTTGTGCGGCGGCAGCGCGTAGTCGGTCGTTGCCGACCAGATCAGGCCGCCGTTGCCGCCGGATCGCGCCTCGATGCGGAAGCCGCCCGCGGCGCCGATCTTGACCGGCACGACGACCGTGTTGTGCGAGGTCACGACCGGCGATCCATAGTGGACCAGCAGCGAGCCGCTGCCGGTATAGGTCGGCGCGAGGTCGACCGGCGTCGACCACGAGATCCGGTTCAGGTCCTGCGTCGCGACCGAGTCGATCGCCGAATGCTGCGCATCGCGGCCGAAGCCGAACCAGGCCGGCCCGTCGACTCCCGGGGCCGGCACCACCGGCGTCGTGCCGGCGCTGCCGCCACCGCCGCCGCAGCCGGCGAGCACGGCAGCGCCGATCAGCAGGACGAGAGCGAGCCGCGGACGAATCCGCTGCAGCGAAAGAGGGGGTGCGAAGAGGGAGGACATAGGGGCCGATGAGCGAGTGGCAGTCCCGTCGATGCTGCCACAACGTCGATCCCGATAAGGGCGTGCGGTAGCGCCGAACGCACCTCGCGGTGCCGTCGCCTGCCACGTCCTTGCGAGCGATGGCGAGGCGCCGGCCGGGCCGGCAAGATGCGCCCGCTTCTTCACTTGCAAACCGCGGGAGACACCATGCAGCTGATCGCCATCCGTCACGACACCAAGGCCTGGAAGATGCAGGTCTGGGTCTCCTTCTTCGCCGCCGCGATGCTGTGCGCGATCGGCATGGCCTGGCTCCCGGGGCGCGATCTCGATCGCGCCTTCATGATGATGGGCTACCTGTTCTGCCTGTCGGCGGCGTTCGCGCTCGCCAAGTTCATCCGCGACAACGCAGCGCGACCGGTCGACACGCCGCTCTGGCGCCTCGTCGTCTGGGGCGGGTTCTTCCTGGCGATGGCGCTCACCGGCTGGGGCCTCGTCCAGATGGAGATCAACCCGGCCTACCGGGCCTTTCTCGGCGTCAGCTGGCTGTTCCTGATCTCGGCCTGCTTCACGCTCGCCAAGACGCTGCGCGATGCGCACGAGAACGTGCTCGCCGCGGCTGCGCGGACGCGCGCTTCGGTGTGCGCTTCGTGCGAGCGTGGCTGAGACCTCGCGATTTTCTTCCCCATCCGGAGTTGCTCATGAACCCCCTCGAACATTCCTTCCTTGCGGGCGCCGGTGCGCTGCGTCGCAATGCCGCCGCGCTCGCCGTGTCGCTGGCGCTGGCCGGCCCGGCCGTCGCGCAGTCGTCGGTCTCGGAAGCGAGCGCGCTCTCGATGCTGCCGATCGCCGTCTCGGTCGCGGCGCCGGTGGCGATCCTCTCGACCGGCGCGGCGCTCAGCGTCATCGCCATCGAGGCGACCAGCACCGGCGCGGTCTGGGTGCTCGAGCGCGCTTCCGACGGCGCCCGGGCGAGCGTTCGCCTGGTCGGCCGCGGCGTTGCCAATGCCTCGCTCGCGGCCGGCACCGTCGTCGTCGCGACGGCGCTCAGCACCGGCTGGATCCTCTCGGCCGCAGGCGAAGCGATCGCCTTCATTCCGAACGAGATCGGGCGTGCTTTGCTCTACAACGAGAGGATCACGCGATGACACTCCGCACCCTGCGCGGTCTGATTGGCGTCGCCGCGGCCCTGGCCGCGACTGCGGGCCACGCCGGCCGCAGCTGCGAGCAACGCCCGCCGACCGCTCTGGCGGTTGGCCGGGCGATGCAGCTCGCCGAGCTGACCGCCGCACGCCTGACGCAGACCGGCGCCAGCGTCGTCGTCATCGCCCGCGCCGGCCAGAACCTGAGCGAGTACGGCCTGCGCTACTCGCACCTCGGCTTCGCCTATCGCGAAGGCGTCGGCGACGCGACGGTCTGGCGCGTCGTCCACAAGCTCAACCAGTGCGGCTCGGCGCGAGCGTCGCTCTACCGCCAGGGCCTCGGCGAGTTCTTCCTCGACGACCTGTGGCAGTACGAGGCGGCCGTCGTCGTCCTCGCGCCGCAGACGCAGGCGCACCTGCGCGCGCTGCTCGCCGACAACGTCGCGGTGGCACGCCTCGACACGCCGGCCTACAGCATGGTCGCGTATCCCTGGTCGGTACGCTTTCAGCAGTCGAACCAGTGGGCGATCGAGACGCTCGCGCTCGCCGAGGATCCCGCCGCCGCGACGCGCGAGCGTGCCCAGGCGTGGCTGCGCCTGCACGGCTACGAGCCGTCGACGCTTCGCCTCTCGGCGTTCAAGCGTCTCGGCGCGCGCATCGCGAGTGCCAACGTCGCCTTCGATGACCACCCGGACGAGAAGCGCTTCAGCGATCGCATCGAGACCGTCACGGTCGACTCGGTGTTCCGCTGGCTCGAGCGCGAGCGTCTCGGCGGCGCGGTCCAGGTGATACGTTAGATTGCAGCAGGCGCGCCCCTGGCGCCGCACGACGGGAGCTCCTCTTGACTGTCCACGCCGACCTGGCCACCTCGGCCGCCGAGCCCGCCGCGAACGCGCACCCGAATCAGTTCGCGCTGCTCGCGCAGCGCCGCTTCGCGCCCTTCTTCTGGACCCAGTTCCTCGGCGCCGGCAACGACAACCTGTTCAAGTTCGCGTTCACGGTGATGATCACCTACCAGCTGCAGGTGAGCTGGCTGCCGCCGGCGCTCGCCGGCCTGGCGATCGGTGCGCTCTTCATCCTGCCCTTCCTGCTCTTCTCGGCGACCAGCGGCCAGCTCGCCGACAAGTTCGACAAGGCGCGCCTGATCCGATTCGTCAAGTGGCTCGAGATCGCGATCATGGCGCTCGCGGCCTGGGGGTTCGTTCGCGCCGACGTCGGCGTCCTGCTCGCCTGCGTGTTCCTGATGGGGCTGCACTCGACGCTGTTCGGCCCGGTGAAGTTCGCCTACCTGCCGCAGCACCTGAGCGAGCGAGAGCTCACCGGCGGCAATGGCATGGTCGAGATGGGCACCTTCGTCGCCATCCTGCTCGGCAGCCTGGCCGGCGGGCTGCTCGTCGCGGTGCCCGGCGTGGGCGCGCAGTACGTCGCGGCGGCCTGCGTCGGCCTCGCCGTCCTCGGCCGGCTGACGGCGCAGGCCGTGCCCGCATCGCCGTCGACCGACCCGGGCCTGGTCATCAACTGGAATCCGGTCACGGAAACATGGCGCAACCTGAAGCTTGTGCACGGCAACCTGGTCGTCTTCCGCTCCCTTCTCGGCATCTCGTGGATGTGGTTCTTCGGCGCCGCCTTCCTGGCCCAGTTCCCGGCCTTCGCGAAGGAGGTCCTGCACGGTGACGAGCAGGTCGCCTCGCTCCTGCTCGTCGTGTTCTCGGTCGGCATCGGCGTCGGCTCGCTGCTCTGCGAGGTGCTTTCGCGCCACCACGTCGAGATCGGCCTGGTACCGCTCGGCGCGATCGGCATGAGCGTGTTCTCGGTCGATCTCTACTTCGCGGCGCGCGGCCTGCCGCCCTCGGCCGGCTACACGCTGAGCGCATTTCTCGCGGAGCACAGCCACTGGCGCGTCATGGCCGACCTGTTCCTGCTCTCGCTCTTTGCCGGCCTCTACAGCGTGCCGATGTACGCGCTGATCCAGATGCGATCGGCGCCGAGCCACCGGGCCCGGATCATCGCGGCCAACAACATCCTCAATGCCCTGTTCATGATTGCCAGCTCGGTGATCGTCGGCGGCCTCCTGAGCGCCGGCCTGACCATCCCGCAGGTCTTCCTCGTCATCGGCATCCTCAATGGGGTCGTCGCCTTCTACATCTTCATGCTGGTGCCCGAGTACCTGCTGCGCTTCGTCGCCTTCGTCGCGGCGCGGCTGATCTATCGCTTCAAGGTGCGCGGCGACGAGCACATCCCGACCGAAGGCGCCGCGATCCTGGTCTGCAACCACGCCAGCTTCATCGACCCGGTGCTGCTGATGGCGGCGAGCCCGCGGCCGATCCGCTTCATCATGGATCACGAAATCTTCAAGCTGCCGCTGCTCGGAGGGTTCTTCCGCCTCGCCAAGGCGATCCCGATCGCGCCGCAGAAGGTCGACGCGCGGATCTACGAGCAGGCGTTCGCGAGTGCGCGCCAGGTGCTCGACGAAGGCGACCTGCTCTGCATCTTTCCGGAAGGCGCGGTGTCGCGCGACGGAAGGATGGCCGAATTCAAGGGCGGCGTGATGCGCCTGCTCGAATCGAACCCGGTGCCGGTCGTGCCGCTGGCGCTGCAGAACCTCTGGGGCTCGTTCTTCTCGCGCGCCGGCGGCAAGGCGATGAGCCAGCCGTTCCGGCGCGGCATCCTGAGCCGCGTCACGCTGGTCGCCGGCGACGCCGTGCCGGCGAGCGCCGTGACGCCGGCGGGGCTGCGCGAGCGGGTCGGCCGGCTGCTGGCGTCGTAGGCGCCGCTGCGGCCTAGACCGGCGCCGTGGTGAACCCGGGCTCGGCCTGCGCCGCCGCCGAGTGGCCAAGCCGCTCGTATTCCGAGATGACCTGCGCGCCAAGGAGGAGCAGCGTCGCGCCGACCTCCAGGCTCAGCATGACGACAATCGCCGTCGTCAGCGATCCGTAGACCAGGGTCACCTGCGACAGCGTCGCGAAGTACCAGACCAGGACATGGCGCGTCAGCTCCCAGAGCAGCGCCGCCGTGATGCCGCCGATCAGCGCGTGGCTCCAGGCGAGCCGGCCGGCCGGCATCACCAGGTAGACCGAGGTCAGCACGAAGATCTCGCCGGCGAAACCGAGAAGGTAGAGAAGGACGCCCGAGACGCCGTTGAGCGACCACTCGCGCCCGAACAGCTCGACGCTTTCCTTGCCGACCGCCTGCAGGCTGCCCGCGACCAAGGTGACGAGCAGCAGCCCGGCGCCGAGCGAGAGGATATAGACGTAGGGGATCAGCACCGAGAAGATGAAGCGGCGCTTCCTCGCGACGACGCGGTGCAGGAAGATCACCGACATCGCGTTCTCGAGCACGGTGAAGGCGAGCGAGCTGAAGAAGATCATCGTGCCGAGCAGGAGCCAGCCCACGCCCTCGCGCTTGTCGAGGAAATTGCCGAGCTCTACGACGATCGCGTGCGACTGGCTGGGCACCAGCCACTCGAGGTATCGGCCGATCGTGGCAAGCAGCTCACGCTGGTCGATCACCTCCGAAAGCGCGATGACGGTGAGGATCAGCAGCGGAACGATCGACAACAGCGCGTAGTAAGCGACCGCGCCGGCCAGCAGCAGGCCCTGGTTGGCCTTGAAGCCTTTCAGCGTCTGCCAGGCGAACGACCCCGGATGGCGCAGGACGTGCTGCGCCGCCGGGCCGATCAGGCGCTCGCCGAGATATCGCTGCAGTGCATTCGGGCTTCGTGAATTCAACGACCGGGCGTCGAGATCTCGCGCAGAGTTTCGTCGGTATCGGCCGATTGTCGCGTGGCGATGTCGGCCAGGGCGACGATACCGACGATTTCGTTGTTCGCGTCAAGAACCGGCAGGCGGCGCACCTGCAGGTCGCCCATCTCCTGCATGACCTGCTCGACGCTGTCGCCGGCGCGGCAGAAGCGCACCTCGGCGGTCATCACGTCGGAGACCAGCGATTCCTGCGGGATCATGCCTTCGGCGACGCCGCGCACGGCGATGTCGCGGTCGGTGACGATGCCGGCGACGGCCTTGCCGTCGAGCACCGGCAGCGAACCGATGTCCATGTCGCGCAGGCGCTGGGCAGCGGCCTGCAACGTCTCGTCGCGCTGCACGGTGGCGATGCTGCGGGTCATGATGTCGGCGATGGTGGTCATGGCGGTCATCCAGGGGACAGGGAAACGAGGAAGATGAGCGGCGACGGGGCGACGAGCATCAAAAGCAC
>JBDSLQ010000374.1:0-3073 GCA_039916285.1 Caldimonas sp. | reverse complement strand
CTGCAATCGCCGCAGCTGCTGCAGCTTTCCGGCATCGGCCCGGCGGCGCTGCTGCGGCGCCACGGCGTCGCCGTCGCGGTCGATGCGCCCGAGGTCGGCCGCAACCTCCAGGACCACTACCAGGCGCGGGTGATCGTCAAGCTGAAGGAGAAGCGCTCGCTCAACGACGACGTGCGCAATCCGTGGCGGCTTGCGCAGATGGGCGCGCAGTGGCTGTTCCAGCAGCGCGGGCCGCTGACGGTCGGTGCCGGCCAGGTGGGCGGCCTGGTCGCGACCGAGCACGCGCGAGGCGGGCGCGCCGACGTGCTGTTCAACGTCATGCCGCTCTCGGTCGACAGGCCGGGCGATCCGCTGCATCACTTCTCGGGGTTCTCGGCGTCGGCGGCGCAATGCCGGCCGGATTCGGGCGGCAGCGTCGAGATCGCGGGCGCCGACCCGCTCGCGCCGCCGCGCATCCGTGCCGGCTACCTCACCGATCCGCGCGATGCCAAGGTGCTGGTCGCCGGCCTCGCCATCCTCCGCGAGATCTACGCGCAGCCGGCGTTTCGCGGCCTCGTCACCGGAGAGGAGTACCTGCCCGGCGATGGCGTGGCGACGCCGGCCGCGCTCGAGGCGTTCGCGCGCGCCAAGGGCGGCACGGTGTTCCACCCCGCCGGCACCTGCCGCATGGGCGGCGACGACCGCTCGGTCGTCGATGAGCGGCTGCGCGTGCGCGGCGTCGAGCGGCTGCGCGTCGTCGACGCATCGGTGATGCCGCGCATCGTCTCGACCAACACCAACGCAGCGGCGATCATGATCGGCGAGAAGGGCGCGGCGCTGATCCGCGAAGACGCCGCGGGGCGCACGGTTCGCGCGCGCGCAGCCGAGGCGGCGGCGGTGTGATCCTCGACAACGCCGAGGTCCCGCTCTACGTCCAGCTCGCCGACCTGTTCCGTCAGCGCATCGTCAAGGGCGTCTGGAAGGAAGGCGAGAAGCTGCCATCGCTCGAGCAGCTCGTCGCCGAGTTCGCGGTCGCGCGCGTCACCGTGCGCCAGGCCGTCGAGCGGCTGGCGCGCGACGGCCTGGTTTCGCCGCAGCGCGGCCGCGGCACGTTCGTGACGGGCGCGCCGCAGAGCGACCGGTGGCTGCGCGTCGAAACCTCGCTGCAAAGCCTCGCCGACGTCTACCGCGACACCCAGCCGACGATCCTCAACATCGACGAAGGGGCACGCAGCCCGCGCCTGGTCGCGAGCGACGGCGTCGCCGCGCCGAAGTACGTCTACATGCGCCGCGTCCACGCGCACCAGGGACGGCCGTACTGCGTGATCGACATCTACCTCGATGCCGAGATCTTCTCGCGCCATCCGATGCGCTTTCGCAAGGAGACGGTGATCCCTCTCCTCCTGGCGATGCCGTCGGTGAAGATCGCGACGGCGCGCCAGGTGCTGACGATCTCGAGCGCCGATCTCGAGGTCGCGCGCCACCTCCAGGTCAACGTCAACGCCGCCGTCGCCGACGTGCGGCGCGTCTTCACCGGGCCGAAGCGGCGCGTGATCTACCTCGGCGAAGTGACCTACCGCGGCGACTTCGTCCACGTCGAGTTCGACCTCAAGGCGTGAACGGCGCGGCGGCGAGAACGCTGCATGGAATTCAGGCGTCGAAGACGATGACGTTGCGGGCGATGCCGCCGGCCTTCAAGGCGGCGAAGCCTTCGTTGATCTGCGCCAGGCCGATCCGCGCCGAGACCATCTCGGCGAGGCGGAGCCGACCCTGCAGGTAGAACTCGATCAGCCTCGGCATGTCGGTGCGAAAGCGGTTCGACCCCATCATGCAGCCCTGGATGCGACGCTCGCGCAGGAAGTCGACGCCGTGCAGCTCGATCTTCGTGCCGACCGGGATCATGCCGATCAGTGTCGCCGTGCCGCCGGAGCGCAGCGCCGAGAAGCTCTGCTCCGCGGTCGCCTTGAGGCCGATGCACTCGAACGAGTACTGCACGCCGCCGCCGGTCAGGGCGACGATGCGCTTGACGGTATCGCCTTCGCTCGCATCGACGACGTCGGTGGCGCCGAACGATCGCGCCAGCCCGAGCTTGAACGGGTCCTTGTCGATCGCGACGATCCGCGCCGCGCCGGCGATCTGCGCGGCGTTGATCGTCGCCAGGCCGATGCCGCCGGCGCCGAAGACGGCGACCGTCGAGCCGGGCTCGATCCGCGCCGTGTGGACGACGGCGCCGTAGCCGGTGACGACGCTGCAGCCGATCAGGCTGGCGAGGTCGAGCGGCATGTCGTCGCGCACCTTCACGAGCGCGTGCTCGTGCACCACCATCTGCTCGGCGAACGACGAGAGGTTGAGGAACTGGTTCAGGTGCCGGCCTTGCCAGGTCAGGCGCCGGGCCACGCCGGGCGCGAGCTTGACCTCCGGCGTCTGGCAGATCGAGAGGTGGCCGCTCAGGCAGAACTCGCAGTGCCCGCAGAACACCGAGAGGCACGAGATGACATGGTCGCCCGGCTTGACGTAGGTCACGTCCTCGCCGACCGCCTCGACGACGCCGGCCGACTCGTGCCCGAGCACCACCGGCATCGGTGTCGGGTACGCGCCCTCGATGAAATGCAGGTCGCTGTGGCACAGGCCCGCGGCGGCGGTGCGCACGAGCACCTCGCGCCGCTTCGGCTTGGCGATCGCGACGTCCTCGATCGTCATCGCCTCGCGAGGCGCGTGCAGAACGGCGGCTTTCATGTCATTCGTCCAGGTGGATGTTCTTGGCCTTGGCGAGCGCCGTCCAACGCTCGATGTCGGCGCGGATGTAGCGGCCGAACTGCTCCGGCGTCATCGGCATCGGCTCGACCGCCTCGACGGCGAGACGCTCGCGCAGCTCGGGATCCTTCAGCACGGCGACCTGCGTCTCGTTGAGACGGCGCACGATCTCGGCCGGAATCCCCGCCGGTCCGACCGAGCCGTACCACTGGAGCGCGTCGAACCCCTTGAACCCCGACTCCTCGAGCGCCGGCACGTCCTTGAGCTGATCGCTGCGCGCCTTGCCGGTGACGGCGAGCGCGCGCACGCGACCCGAGCGCAGGTGCGGCAGCGCCGCGGC
>JBDSLQ010000373.1:0-3946 GCA_039916285.1 Caldimonas sp. | reverse complement strand
TTCCAGAGGCCGCCGTAGAGGACCCTG
This sequence comes from Caldimonas sp., assembly GCA_039916285.1. Taxonomy (GTDB): domain Bacteria; phylum Pseudomonadota; class Gammaproteobacteria; order Burkholderiales; family Burkholderiaceae_C; genus Schlegelella_A. The sequence goes on along the minus strand of JBDSLQ010000373.1, from coordinate 3,919 downwards.
TCGGCCTCGAGCGCCGGCGCCGAAGGCTCGTTGGCGATGAACGGCTCGACCGCGCTCTTGAAGGTGCCAACGCGGACGACGTTGACGGTGACGCCGAGCTTGTCGAGCGCCTCCTTGTAGTAGTTGCGCAGGCTCCCGAAGCCGGCGATGTAGACCACGCCGAGGGGGTGCAGGTAGACCTCGTCGGCGTGCGCGGCGACGTAGTACTGGCGCTGGTCGTAGCCCGACCCCCAGGCGACGACCTTCTTGCCGCTCGCCTTGAAGCGGTCGATCGCGGCGGCGATCTCGCGCAGCGTCGCGAACCCGGTCGGCCGCATCTCGTCGAGGACGACGACGAGGCTCGAGATCTTCGGGTCTTCGGCGGCCGCGTCGAGCGCGTTCAGGACATCGCGCAGCTGCACCTTCTGCACCGCCCGGCCGCGCACCTGCTCGAGCGCGGTCGAGCGCAGGTTGCCGCTCTTCTGCTCGCCGACCGTGCCGTCGATGCGCAGGACGAGCGCGGTCTTTTCCGCGATCGGCAGGGGGCCGCTCCTGGCGAAGGCGATGATGACCGCGACCAGGATGACCATGAACAGCAGGTTCAGCACGACGCGGCGGCTGACATCGACGACGCGCCAGGCCCCGCGAAAGAACCGTCGAACGGGGCCGGGATTGGACGCTGACATGAAAGGGAAGGCGACGCTGCTGGAAGGAGTCCAAGCTTAAGCGACGGCGAAAGGCCCCTCGGCGCGCTTCGGCGCGCTCGGTCGGCAATTGCAATACTCCGCGGCGATGCAGGCCATCCTCGCGGTCACCGTCCCGTTCTTCGCCCTGGTCCTGCTCGGCTGGCTGGCGGCGCGCGCCCGCTGGCTGCCGGAAAGCGCGATTCCCGGCCTGAACGCCTACGTGCTCTTCTTCGCGCTGCCGTGCCTGCTGTTCCGCTTCGGCTCGAGCCTGCCGATCGGCCGCCTCGCCGACCCCCTGCTGCTCGCGATCTACCTCGCCGCGGCGCTGGCGATCATCGCCGTGACCATCGCCGTCACGGTGCGGCGCCGCAATCGCGAAGACGGGGTCGTGCTTCGCGACGCGGCGTTCGGCGCCCTGGTCGCCGCCTTCCCGAACGCCGGCTTCATGGGCGTGCCGCTGCTCGTCGCCCTGCTCGGGGACGCCGCCGCCGGGCCGGTGATCGGCGCCATCGTCGTCGACCTCGTCGTCACCAGCACGGTCTGCATCGCCCTCGCCCAATCGCACAGCCGCCGCTCGCGCGCCAACGACGAGCGCTCGATGCTCACCGGCGCGGCGCTGGCGCTGCGCGGCGCCCTCACCAATCCGCTGCCGTGGGCGATCGCCCTCGGTGCCGCGTTCGCGACAACGAACCGCGAATTGCCGGGGCCGCTGGCGCAGATCGTCAAGATGCTCGGCGACTCGGCGGCGCCGGTGGCGCTGTTCACGATCGGCACCGTCCTCTGGCGCGCCGGCCAGCACAGCCACACGCGAACGCCGGTGGCGCACTACCTGCCGGTTGCGCTGATCAAGCTGCTCCTCCATCCGGCTTTGGTGCTCGCCATCGGCACGGCCGCGCGCGCGCTCGGCGCACCGGTGCCGCCGTTCGGTCTGATGGTGCTCGTCCTGACCGCCGCCCTGCCGAGCGCGAGCAACGTCTCGCTGCTCGCCGAGCGCTACGGCGCCGACAACGGTCGCATCGCGCGGATCATCATGGCGTCGACCACGCTGGCGTTCCTGAGCTTCTCGGCGATCGCCTGGCTCTTCGGTGTCGGCAGGGCCGGGTAGACAGCGGCGGCAATCCCGGTATTCTTTAAACCGACCCTCGTGGCTGGCGGGGCAGGCGAGCGACCTGCTGGCAGCTGCGGGACGTCGCGACCAGCAACCGCGGAAAGGCCCCATATGAAGCTCACTCCGGAACAGCACGCTCAGTTCGACAGCCACGGCTACCTCTTCTTCCCCGCCCTCTTCAGCCGCGAGGAGACGACGACACTCACCGCCGCCGTGCCCGAGCTCTACAGCCGGCGCGAGACCTACAACGTGCGCGAGAAGGGCAAGGACGCGGTGCGGACCAACTTCGCCGCACACCTTTACAGCGAGCCCTTCGCGAGGCTCGCGCGCCACCCGCGCATGGTCGAGCCTGTGCAGGAGCTGCTCGGCGAGGCGCTCTACATGCACCAGTTCAAGATCAACGGCAAGCAGGCGTTCGACGGCGACGTCTGGCAATGGCACCAGGACTACGGCACCTGGAAGAACGACGACCTGATGCCGGCCGAGCGGGCGATGAACGTCGCCATCTTCCTCGACGACGTCAACGACTACAACGGCCCGCTGATGTTCATCCCCGGCAGCCACAAGCGTGGCGTCGTCGACGCGAAGCACGACCTGACCACCACCAGCTACCCGCTCTGGACGATCGACAACAGCTTGATTGCGCAGCTGGTCGAGCGCGCCGGGGGCAAGAACGGTGGCATCGTCTCGCCGAAAGGCCCGGCGGGATCGATGATCCTCTTCCACGGCTGCCTGGTGCACGCGTCGGGATCGAACCTGTCTCCGTGGGACCGGGTCAGCGTCTACCTGAGCCTGTGCGCGGTCAGCAACCACATCCGCCGCTTCAAGCGCCCGGAGTTCATCGCCCACCGCGACTTCACGCCGATCGAAACGTTGCCCGACAATTGCCTGCTGAAGGACTATCCGGTCCACCTGCCGTGGAGGCACGGCATGCCGGCGAGCGCGCTCGAGACTTCGACGGAGGAATTGCGCATGGCCGCGTAGTCTTGAACGAAGCGGGGCGATGGCGCACTCTGCTCCGCGAATGTCCCCCGAGCCAGGGCGGGACATTCGCGGAGTCGGCCACCCGACACCCTTGGCCGCGCGGGGCACGAACTTGAAAATGCACGAACGAATCCAGGAAGCATCGCCATGAGCCTTCACGCACAACTCCAGCAACGCCAGGCCGACGGCAAGCCGATCCGCATCGGCCTCATCGGCGCCGGCAAGTTCGGCTCGATGTACCTGGCGCAGATTCCGCGCACGCCGGGCGTGCATCTGGCCGGCATCGCGGACCTGTCACCGGACGGCGCGCGCAGGAACCTCGCCCGCGTCGGCTGGGACGACGCGCAGGCGCGGGCGCCCAGCCTCGACGCGGCGATCAAGAACGGCACGACCCACATCGGCGAAGACTGGAAGGCGCTCGTCTCGCATCCGGCGATCGACGTCGTCGTCGAGTGCACCGGCCACCCGATCTCGGCCGTCGAGCATTGCCTGTTCGCGTATGCGAACGGCAAGCACGTCGTCAACGTCACCGTCGAGGCCGACGCGTTCTGCGGCCCGCTGCTGGCGAAGAAGGCGGCCGAGGCCGGCGTGATCTATTCGCTCGCTTTCGGCGACCAGCCGGCGCTGATCTGCGATCTCGTCGACTGGGCGCGCACCTGCGGCTTTCCGGTCGTGGCCGCCGGCCGCGGCCACAAGTGGCTGCCGCACTTCTGCGAGTCGACGCCGGAAACGGTCTGGGCCAACTACGGCCTCACCCCCGAGCAGGCCGAGCGCGGCGGCCTCAACCCGAAGATGTTCAACAGCTTCCTCGACGGCTCCAAGCCGTCGATCGAATCGACCGCCGTCGCCAACGCCACCGGCCTGACGGTGCCGAGCGACGGCCTGCTCTATCCACCGGCGAGCGTCGAGGACATTCCGTACGTGACGCGGCCGATCAGCGAGGGCGGCGTCCTCGAAAGGAAGGGCATGGTCGAGGTGATCTCCTCGCTGGAAGCGGACGGCCGCCAGATCCCCTACGACATCCGCATGGGCGTGTGGGTCACGGTCGAGGGCGAGACCGAGTACATCCGCAACTGCTTCGAGGAATACAACGCCCACACCGATCCGAGCGGCCGCTACTTCACGCTCTACAAACGCTGGCATCTGATCGGCCTCGAGGTCG
>JBDSLQ010000372.1:0-3873 GCA_039916285.1 Caldimonas sp. | reverse complement strand
TCTGCTTGGCGAGCAGCATCGCCTTCTCGGCGGTGCCGCCGATGCCGATGCCGAGCATGCCGGGCGGGCACCAGCCGGCGCCCATCGTCGGCACCGTCTTCAGCACCCAGTCGACCAGGCTGTCGCTCGGATTCATCATCGTGAACTTCGACTTGTTCTCGCTGCCGCCGCCTTTGGCCGCGACGATCACGTCGATGGTGTTGCCGGGCACGAGCGTCATGTGGACGACCGCAGGCGTGTTGTCCTTGGTGTTCTTGCGCTCGAAGTGCGGGTCGCCGACGATCGATGCGCGCAGCGGGTTGTCGGGATCGAGGTAGCCCTTCCTCACGCCGTCGTTCACCGCGTCTTCGACGCTGCCCGGGAAGTCGGCGAAGCGGACGTCCATGCCGATCTTCAGGAAAACGTTGACGATGCCCGTGTCCTGGCAGATCGGCCGCCGGCCCTCGGCGCACATCTTCGAGTTGGTGAGGATCTGCGCGATCGCGTCCTTCGCCGCCGGGCCCTGCTCGAGCTCGTAGGCGCGGGCGAGGTGGGCGATGTAGTCGGCGGGATGGTAGAAGCTGATGTACTGCAGCGCTGCGGCGATGCTGTCGACGAAATCGGCGTGGCGGATCGAGGTCATGGGGCGAGAAAAGGTCGCTGCGACGTGCGAGTTTACGAAACGGGGAACAAGAGAGCCGGCAGATGACCTCGAAGCTGAAGGACTTCATCGCCTCCGAATCGGCGGGCGGCATCGCCCTGGCGCTGGCGGCGCTGGTCGCCATCCTCGTCGCCAACTCGTCGCTCGGCGACGACTATCGGGCGTTGATCGCATTGCCGGGCGAGCTGCGCATCGCCGACCCGTGGTTGGTCATGGCCAAGCCGCTCTCGGTATGGATCAACGACCTGTGGATGGCGGTCTTCTTCTTTCTCGTCGGCCTCGAGATCAAGCGCGAGCTGATCGCCGGCGAGCTGGCCTCGCCGCGCCAGGCCGCGCTGCCGGCAATCGCCGCGCTCGGCGGCATGGTCGTCCCCGCGCTCGTCTACGCTGCGGTGAACCGCGGCGACTTGGTCGCCCTGCGCGGCTGGGCGATCCCGATGGCGACCGACATCGCCTTCGCGCTCGGCGTCGTCGCAGTGCTCGGGTCGCGCGTGCCGGCCTCGCTGAAGGTGTTTCTCACCGCGGTCGCGATCATCGACGACCTGGGTGCGATCGTCGTCATCGGTCTCTTCTACACCGACGACCTGTCGGCGCCAATGCTCGCGGCCGCCGGCGTCGGCGGGGTCGCCCTGCTCGCGCTCAACCGCGCGCGGGTCGCGGCGATCGGGCCGTACGCCATCGTCGGCCTGATCGTCTGGGTGTGCGTGCTGAAGTCGGGCGTCCATGCGACGCTTGCCGGCGTCGTCACGGCGCTCGCCGTCCCGCTCGCCGACCGGTCCGGCGGCTCGCCGCTGGAACGCGCCGAGCACGCGCTGCAGCCCTGGGTCGCCTTCCTCGTCCTGCCGGCCTTCGCCTTCGTCAACGCCGGCGTCGAACTCGGCGGCGTCGAGCTGGCGACGATGGGCCAGGGCGTGCCGCTCGGCATCGCCGCCGGGCTCGTCGTCGGCAAGGCCTGCGGCGTCTTCCTCGCCTCGTGGATCTTCATCCGCGTCACGGGCGCGCGCCTGCCCGAGGGCGCAGGCTGGCGCCAGCTCTTCGCGATCGCGGTGCTGTGCGGCATCGGCTTCACGATGAGCCTGTTCATCGGCGGGCTCGCCTTCGAGGGCCAGGACCCGCGCTACGCGATCGAGGTCAAGCTCGGCGTGATCGGCGGCTCGCTGGTCGCGGCCGTGCTCGGCATCGCCCTGCTGCTCGCCGGCGGCCGCGTCACACCCCTTCCTGAGGCGGATGGCGGCGATGCGCGCCGGTCGACGTCGTGTTGAGCAGGCGGTCGGTGTAGGCGATCGCGATCGCCGAGAGCAGGAAGGTGACGTGGATGATGGTCTGCCACATCATCGTCTGCACCGTCATCGTCGCCGCGCCGGCGCTGATGAAGGTCTTCAGCAGGTGGATCGAGCTGATGCCGATGATCGCCGTCGCCAGCTTGACCTTCAGCACCGAGGCGTTGACGTGCGAGAGCCATTCCGGCTCGTCGCGATGGCCCTCGAGGCCCATCCGGCTGACGAAGGTCTCGTAGCCGCCGACGATGACCATGATCAGCAGGTTGGAGATCATGACGACGTCGATCAGGCCGAGCACCGCGAGCATGATCACCGTCTCGGTCAGCTTGGGCGCCGCGTTCGGGTCGGTGCCGGCCGGTGTCACGTCGTAGCCGATGCCGCCGATCAACGCAGCGAGCGCCACGCTGCTTCCCAAAGCCGCCTGGATCAGGTGAACCAGCTCGACCCAGAAGTGATAGACGTAGACGCACTGGGCGAGGATCAGCCCCAGGTAGAGCGGCAACTGCAGCCACCGGCTCATGAAGATGAAGTTGGGCAGGGGCCTCAATTGCGGTCTTCCCGGATCGGCGGTCGTGGTCATCGTGTGCTCGGTTTGCTCGAGGGCAAATTGTAGGTGGCGCACATGAGGTAAAAGAGGTGGTCACGACCCAAGGAGACACTTCGCCATGAGCGCAGAGCAACACGTCTACCCGCCCTCGGCCGCGGCCATGAAGGACGCCTGGGTGTCCGGCATGCCGGCCTACCAGGCCCTCTGCGATGAGGCGGCGCGTGACTACGAGGGCTACTGGGCGCGGCTGGCGAAAGAGCTGATCACCTGGCGGACGCCGTTCCGTCGCGTCCTCAACGCCGACACGCCGCCGTTCTTCAAGTGGTTCGAGGACGGCACGCTCAACGCCTCGTACAACTGCCTCGACCGCAATGTCGAGCAAGGACTCGGCGCCAAGACGGCGATCATCTTCGAGGCCGACGACGGCGCCGTCACCCGGGTCACGTATTCGGAGTTGCTCGAGCGCACCTGCCGCCTCGCCAACGCGATGAAGGCGCGCGGCCTGATCAAGGGCGATCGCGTCGTCATCTACATGCCGATGTCGATCGAGGGCGTCGTCGCGATGCTCGCCTGCGCGCGCCTGGGCGCGACCCACTCGGTCGTGTTCGGCGGCTTTTCCGCGCAGAGCCTGCGCGACCGGATCTCGGACACCGGCGCGGTGATGGTGATCACCGCCGACGAGCAGATGCGGGGCGGCAAGGCGCTGCCGCTGAAGGCCATCGTCGACGAGTCGCTGACGGGGCCCAACATGTCCGTGCGCGACGTCATCGTGTACCGCCGCACCGGCGGCAAGGTCGAGTTCGTCGCGCCGCGCGACAAGTGGCTGCACGAGATGGTCGAGAAGGAGCCTTCGACCTGCGAGCCGGAATGGGTGCTCGCCGAGCATCCGCTGTTCCTGCTCTACACGTCGGGATCGACCGGCAAGCCGAAGGGCGTGCAGCATTCGACCGGCGGCTACCTGCTGCACGCCGCGCTGACGACGAAGTGGACCTTCGACCTCAAGCCGGACGACGTCTTCTGGTGCACCGCCGACATCGGCTGGGTCACGGGCCACACCTACATCGCCTACGGCCCGCTCGCGCTCGGCGGCACCGAGATCGTCTTCGAGGGCATCCCGACGTATCCCGACGCCGGCCGCTTCTGGCAGACGATCGCCAAGCACAAGGTCTCGATCTTCTACACCGCGCCGACGGCGATCCGGGCGCTGATCAAGACAGCCGAGGGCAACGAGAAGGTGCACCCGAAGCGCTTCGACCTGTCGAGCCTGCGCATCCTGGGATCGGTCGGCGAGCCGATCAACCCGGCGGCCTGGGAGTGGTATCACAAGAACGTCGGCGGCGGCCGCTGCCCGATCGTCGACACCTTCTGGCAGACCGAGACCGGCGGCCACGTGATCACGCCGCTGC
>JBDSLQ010000371.1:0-14066 GCA_039916285.1 Caldimonas sp. | reverse complement strand
GCGCGAGCTGGTAGTCCCAGACCACCATGCCGACGATCTTGCGACCGTCGCGCTTCATTTGCTGGAGGGCGGGCACGGTGACGGGGGCTTGCGGGGCTTGCATGGTGTCTCCTGCTGCGGGGTGTCAGCCGACGAGGCCGCGGGTCGACGGGGCGAACAGCGCGTCGACCTCGACCGGGCGGGTGATGATGCCCTGCTCGAGCGCCGAGCCGACCGCGCGCTCGAGCATCGCCCGGTTCGGTGCGATGCCGTAGGGCAGCGGGTCGGCGCCGGTGATCTCCATCACCCTGCGGTGCGTCTCGTCGACCGCGGTCGGCTTGTCGATCCGGCCTTCTTTCAGGCGCTGCACATAGCGCCGCTTCGACTCGGCGAAGGCCTCGAACACCTGGGCCGCGACCTGCGGGTGTGCGGCCAGTACCTCGTCCTTGACGACGACCAGGTGGTTGATCGGGTAGTGGCCGTCGCGGCGCAGCGCCGCATAGCCGGCTTCCTTCGCATCCGCGATCAGCGGGCGGATGTTGGGTGCATCCGGCTCGACCCCGATCGCCGCCGCCAGTTCGCCACTCGCCAGCATCTCGCTCATCTTGCGGCCCGGCTCGATCGGCACCACGTTGGCCGGCGGCCGGTACTCGGCGACGTGCTCGTCGCCGGAGAGCACCCAGGTGATCGACTTCAGGTCGACGCCGTACTGGTGCTGCAGCACCTGGCGCGCCCACAGACCCGTGGTCACGGTGTAGCCGCGATTGACGCCGACCTTCTTGCCTTCGAGATCCCTGGGTTCGCGGATCGCCGACGCGGCCGGCCGCAGCAGCGCGCCGTGATGAAACGCGCGCATCAGGAAGATCGGCAGCCCGGTGAAGCGTTTGCCGTGCGCGCGAGCACAGAGATAGGTCGTCAGCGCCATCTCGCTGACGTCGAACTCGAGGCCGCGCACCATGCGCCGGAAGGCGTCGATCAGGACCGGCACCTCCTCGAAGTAGAAGGCGAAGCCGCGCGGCTGCACGGTGCCGTCCTTCAGGGCCTGGTTGTTCCCCTGCGTGCGGGTGACCGTCTTGAGCCGAACCTCGGGCATGGGCCAGTCCTCCTGGTCAGACGCTGCGCGGGCCGCAGTGCGCAGCCGTCGACCTGCTCCGGCAAGCCAGTGTCAACAGCAGTCGCCGCCCTCGGCGCCGGCGAGCGAGCGTTTCTGCCAGGCGTACGGCAGGTCGTCGGGAAGCACTTGCGCAATCGGCTTGAAGATCTTGAACTGATGGCGCAGCAGGGTCTCGTTCCAGAACGCGACCACCGTTTCCAGCGGCGGGCAGCCCGGCAGGCCGCACACCACCTCGGAGACCAGAACCGAGGCGTCCTCGGCAAGCTGGAAGCGCTCGCGCGTCCAGCTCGCCACCCGCTCTGCGGCCGGTGCCTGACCCGCCTGCCTGCGCAGCGACCCGAACATCGCGTCGCGACAGCGTGCTCACACCGAGGCGTGGGCCTTGCCCGACTCGGCACGCAAAGCTGCAGCGGCGGCGTCCTTGAACGGCTGGCCGACCGGCAGGACCAGCGCGACCGAACGCACCCGCTGCGTCGCCGGCTCGGTGCCCGGCGGCGGTGTGCCCTGCTCGGCGAGCGCCTTGGCCGCCTTCATCAGGCGCTGGCGCGCCATGATGATGCCGTTGTCGGTCGAGACCAGGTGCTCGCGCGTTCGATCCGTGATCGTCCCCATGCTTTCCTGCAGCGAGGCGTCCTGCATCGCGATGCCCTCGACGCCGCTGAACGTCTTGCCGGACTTCTGGGCGGCGCGGTCGATCAGGTAATCGTTGTCCTTGTTCTGCAGCGGCCGGTAGGTGCCCGGGACGTAACGCACATGGATGCCGTGCCCGTCTTTCATGGCCTGCACTTCTTGGTCGCCGAGCGGACGGGTCGGGTGGTAGTCGAAGCTCCACGCCCAGTTGTTCTCGTCGTCGATCGGCACCCAGAAGTGGCCGTGGATCGGGTGATCGCCGCGCGGCGGCACCATCGTGAAGCACGGCATGATCCACGGCGTGATGCGCCAATAGTAATGGCCCTCCTCGGCATTGCGGCGCGCACCGATGTACAGGCCGCCCTCGGCCGGAACGACCTCGAACTGTGGCTTGAGATCCTTGAGGTTGTACTGGTTTCCCTTGGCGCCCTTGAACAGCGGGTCGGAGTCGAGGGCGCCGCTGTGCAGGAACGAGACGTGACTCGAATCGATGCCGCCTTCAAGCGCCTGCAGCCAATTGCATTCCTGGCTGCGCTTGGAGGTGAAGCTCTGGTTCGCCGGGACGGTGGCGAATTCCCATTCGGGCAGCGGCGGCTGAAGCTCAGGGGGCCCCATGTAGATCCAGACCACGCCGCCCCGCTCGACGAGCGGATACGACTTCAACTTGATGCGTTGGCAATAGCCGCTCTCGGCCGGCTCGGAAGGCACCTCGATGCACTGCCCGGTGACGTCGTATTTCCAGCCGTGGTAGGGGCAGCGCAGGCCGTCGTGTTCGTTGCGCCCGAACCAGAGCGAGACGCCGCGGTGGGCGCAGAACTCGTCGACGACACCGAGCCGGCCGCTGCTGTCGCGAAAAGCCACCATCCGCTCCGAAAGCAGCTGCAAGCGAACTGGCGGGCCGTCGCGTTCGGCAAGCTCTTCGGCGAGCAGCGCCGGCAACCAGTAGCGCCGAAACAGCGCTCCCATCGGCGTGCCGGGCCCGGTCTGCGTGAGGAGGTCGTTCTGCTCCTTCTTCAACATGGATGGGACCTCGTCACGGACGCGATTCGGGGGCGAATTCAGGGGCGCCTAGGGCGTTCGTTATGGCGGAACGATGTTCCTTCAGCCAAGACGAAGATATCATTCGCTGTCCGCCATTGTCAATCGGAGCCTGAGGAATGTCCGAAGCCTGTCAGCGCATCGCGCTCTGCCGGACCGACGCCGTCGGGTCGGGACAGGCCATCCGCATCGAGAAGGGCAGCTTGGCGTTGGCCGTCTTCAATCTCGACGGCGATTTCTGCGTCACCGACGATGCCTGCACGCATGGTCCCGGCTCTCTATCCGACGGCTCGGTCGAAGGCGACGTGGTCGTCTGCGATTTCCACGGCGGCGCCTTCAACATCCGCACCGGCGAAGTCGTTCTGCCGCCGTGCATGTTTCCGCTGAAGACCTATCGCACCGTGGTCGACGAGGACGGCTTCGTCTCGATCGAGGTGTAGGCCACGCCGGGACCGCGCGAATCTATTTCACCGCCTTCTGCACCGATCGTGCGGCCGGGCTCCAGCGTTCGATCTCGGCTGCCACGTAGCGCGTGAAGCCCGCCGCGTCGTAGTCGGCAGTCACCATGCTCTCGGCGGCGAGTTGGGCCTTCACGGCCGGGGTCTTCAACGCGCGACGCACCTCGGCGTTGATCCTGTCGACGAGCGCCGGGGCCATCCCTGCCGGCCCCGAAAGAGCGAACCAGGTGATACCGGTCAGCTGTGGATAGCCGAGCTCGGCGAACGTCGGCACGTCCGGATACTCGGGCAAGCGCTTCGTCGACGACAGCGCGAGCAGCCGCAGCTTGCCGCTTTCCACGTGCGCATTGGCCGAGCTCAAGGTCATGAACGCGGCCGGGATCTGGTTGGCGATCAGGTCGGTGACGGCCGGCGCCGCGCCCTTGTAGCTGATGTGCACCATGTTCAGCTTCGCTGCGGCACGAAAGAGCTCGCCGGTGAGATACCCGTGCGTTCCCTGTCCGGGCGAGCCCCAGCTCAGCCCCTGGGGGCTGGCAGCGACGAACGCGACGAAGCTCTTGAAGTCGGTCACCGGCTGCTCGGCGTTGACGACCAGCGCGATCGGCGGGCCCGCGAGCATCGCAATGTGGCTGAAGTCCTTGAGCGGATCGAAGCCGCCGCTGGCCTCGACCGGCGCGATCACGTGCGAGCCGATCCCGGAGATCAGAATGGTGTAGCCGTCGGGCGCCGACTTGGCGGCCATCTGCGAGCCGATCATGCCGCCGGCACCCGCCTTGTTCTCGACGTAGACCGTCTGCTTGAACGCTTCGCCAAGGTGCTTGGCGATCAGTCGCCCGAGGGTATCGGCACTTCCGCCGGGTGCGTACGGAACGATCACGCGGATCGGCTTCTGGGGCCAGTCCGCCGGTTGTGCCAGAACCGGTGCGGAGCACCAGAGCATGGGGAAGAGGCCGACCGCGGCGATCGCGGCGACGGCACGGCGGCGGGCCGGGAGACGGGGGGCTGAATTCATTGGCGCGAAGGTGCGCGGATCGACAGACATGGCGCGTCGCTTCGGATTCATGCCGCAGGAGTTTCGTTCCGAAGCGCGGCCAGAACCCGCTCGGGCGTGAAAGGAACCCGCCTCAGGCGCTTGCCGGTGGCGTCGAACAAGGCGTTGGCGAGAGCCGCCGCGACCGGCCGCGTCGACGGCTCGCCGGCGCCGTACGACCGCCCCGGCTTGTTGCCGACGACGACGACCTCGATCGCGTCGGGCGCCTCGGTCATGTCGAGGATGGGATAGCTCGCCCAGTCGACGCTCGTCACCGCGCGGGCGTCGAAGCGGACCTCCTCGTGGCGCGCTCGGCTGAGCGACATCAGGACGTTCGACTCGATCACGCCCTCGAGGCTGCGTGGGTTGACGACCATCCCGCAATCGTGCGCGACGACGAATCGCGTCGCCCGCCACTTGCCGCTGCTCGCTTCGACCTCGACCTCGGCGACCATCGCGACGACGGCGCCGTTGCGCGGCGCATAGGCGATGCCGCGGCCGCGCAGGCGCCCGTCCGGCGCTGCGGCCGGCGAACGTGGCGCGGCGCCGACCCTGGGCACCCACTGGGCCTTGTCGGCCGCGGCGCGAACGACCGCCGCATGGCGCGGATCGCCGAGATGTCGCAACCGGAACTCGACCGGATCGACGCCCGCTGCCAGCGCCAGCTCGTCGATGAAGCTCTCGCTCGCGAAACAGGTCGCCATGCCGTCGGGATCGCGCAGGTGGCCGGTGCGCAAGCCGGTGGCGAGCGAGCTCTCCCAGGCAATGAGATCGGCGCTGACACGCTTGTGGTCGAACGCATACGCTTCGCTCGACACCTGGTAGAGGTCGGCGCTCTTCGTCTTGTGCCCGCCGACGAGCTGGGACGCCAGGCTGTCGCCGTAGCGCTGGGTCCCCGAAGGACGGGTGCGGCCCGAGTAACCCCTGGAATGGAAGTCGAAGGCAACGACCCGCCCTTGCGCATCGATGCCGCCGCGCATCCTGAACACGCCGGGCGGTCCCTTCGGGTCCCATGCGGTCGCGTCGCTGCGCGCGTATTGCAGACGGACCGGCCGGCCGACCTCGCGCGCGATCAGCGTCGCGTCGACCGCGGCATCGTCGGCATCGTTCATGCCGTAGGAGCCGGGCCCCGGCAGCCAGACCACCCTCACCTGCGCCGGAGTGCGGCCGAGGATCTCGGCCACGGTCTTCTTCAGCGGATAGGGCTTTTGCCCGCCCATCCAGACGGTGGCCGAGTCGGCCGTGATCTCGGCGACGGCGCACGCCGGGCCCATGCAGGCGTGCGACTGGAACGGATACTCGTACCAGGCCTCGACGCGCCGAGCCGCATTGGCGAGCGCGGCGTCGACATCGCCGTTGCTGCGGTCGACCTTGCTGCCCTTGGCCGGGGCCTCGCGCAAGCGCGCGTAGAGCGCGTCGTAGTCGCGCGGAAAAGCGAGCGTCGGCTCGGACCACTTGAGGCGGACGGTGCGTGCCGCCTCGACCGCCTGCGCCTCCGTGGCGCAGACCACGGCACAGAAATCACCCTTCATGACCAGCTTGATGAATCCGGCCCCGTCGGGAGCCTGCTCGACGCCGAGCAGCCGCGCGGCCGCGGTCGGCGGTCTCAACACCCGTGCATGGACCATCCCCGGCAGCTTGAAGTCGACGAGATAGCGAAAGCCGGCCGTGACCTTTTCGGCGATATCGACGCGGGGAACGGGTTTGCCGACGTAGCGGTAGCGGCTCGGATCCTTGAAGACCGGCCTGGCCTTCGGATCGACGCCGATCTCGAAGCGGCCGTCGCGCAGCAATTCCCCGTACGCGACCGAGCGCGCAGGATCGGCGCGGGTGCGCACGACGCCGTCGCTCGCTTCGAGCTGCTCGACCGGCACACCGAGTCGCTCGGCGGCCCGCGCGAGCAGGAAGGCACGCGCCTGGGCCGCGGCGAGGCGCAGCGCGCTGCCGCCATCGGTGATGCCGTTGCTCGACCCGGTGCCGCGCTGATCGACCGTCGTTGCGGTGTCGCCCATGCGGATCTGCACCTGCTCGAAGGCGACGTCGAGCTCGTCGGCGACGATCTGGGCGAATGCGGTGCCGATCCCGAGCCCGGCGTCGATCTTGCCCACCGACGCCATCACCCGCCCTTGCGGGTCGATGGCGAGCCAGGAATCGAGTCGATCGGCCGGCACGCCGCCCTCGACGGCCCCGTCGTCAGCGCCTTGCGCCGTCCCGGGCAACGCCAGCATCACGCACAGGCCCGCGCCGCCGCCGAGGAAGGATCTACGGTCGACGTTCACTGGTGCCCCCGGCCCTTGGCCCGTGCCGCCAAGCCGGGACGGAGCGCCCTTCGGAGCGGTCGTGCGGGCGATCATGCGCGACCCGTCGCGGCGAGCAGCTGACGCGCCGCGCGCTTGACCGCGCGCAGAACGCTCACCTGCGTGCCGCAGCGGCACTTGAGCCCGCTCAGGCCCTCGCGCAGTTCGCGGTCGTCGGCCTGCGGCCGGTCGGCGAGCAGTGCGGCCGCGGTCATGATCCAGCCGTTGATGCAGTAGCCGCATTGCGCGGCCTGCTCGTCGACGAAAGCCTGCTGGACCGGATGAAGCACCGCCGGATCGGCAATGCGGTTCTGCTGGCGATAGCGCGCGGCGAGGCCGTCGAGAGTGGTCACGTCGCGTCCCGCGACCGAGCCGACCGGAACCACGCACGACCGCGTCGCGCGGCCGTCGACGTGCACGGTGCAGGCCCCGCACTGCGCCAGCCCGCAACCGAAGCGAGGCCCGTGCTGATCGAGCTCGTTGCGCAGAACGTAGAGCAGCGGCGTCGTCGCGTCGCTAGAGGTTTTCGCGACATTGCCGTTGACGCGCAGTGTGATGGGTGCCGCCATGAATGAGCTTTCGAGACGAGACTGGACTGACCGACAAAGATGCTGGACTGCATGGACGCGATGCGCCTTGCCGCCAGCCAAAGTATTTCATTTTTCCTCGACGAGCCCGACGTTCTTCCATGCCGAACGAGTCGATCGAGTGGTCGGAACGTTCGAGAGTCGTCGCACGCCGGTGCTATCGTGTCGGCGCATCGTCGCGCAACCGCGCGGCGCGTACAAGGAGACAACATGCTCGACAAAATGGTGATCGCGATGGCAGCCGTATTGGCAGCAGCAGCCTGGGCCCCGACCGCCTTGGCCCAGTCGGCGTCGGCGCCCGCATCGCGCGCCGATGTGAAGGCCGACGTCCGTGCCGCCGGCAAGGCCGGTCAACTCTCGACGGAAGGCAAGGACGAGGGCTCGAACGACCCGGTCAAGAAGAAGGACGGCGCGACGACAAAGACGCGCGCCGAACGCAAGGCCGAGACCGCGAGCGCGCGCAAGTCGGGCGCGTTGACGCCGGCCGGCGAAGGCGCCGGGATGAAGACCGATCGCGCAACGTCCGCCCAGCCCTCGACCCTCTCGCGCAGCGAACGCAAGGCCGAAACGAAGGAAACGGCCAAGGCAGGCGCGCTGACTCCCGCTGGCGAGAAGCCGGATCCGCAGAAAAAGTAGACGGCGAGCGCGACAGCGCTGCCATCACGAACGGTCGGCAACGTCCCGCGCCGGCAACCCGAGGTCGGCTGCGCGGGAGCTCCCTTGCGCACTCCTCCGCCGCGGAATGGTTTTGTGAGGCTGCACACGAATGACCGACGACACCGAGAATCTTTCCAGCAGCGAAGCGGCTTCGCCCGAGGGAGCCCGGGTCCTTCTCGATCCTTACCGCGACTGGTCGCAGGGCGAAGGAATCCCGATTCATCTCGACTTCGGGCACAACCTGCTCGAGCTTGAGACGGGGGCTTGGGGCCGATACGAAGCGCGCGGCTGTTTCGCGCACACCCATGGTGCCGGCGATTTCATGGCGAACTACGTTCTCGAGGTCGCTGCCGGCGCCAAGACGCGTCCCGTGAAGCATCTCTACGAGGTGTTCTGCTACGTGCTGGCCGGCCACGGCTCGACCAAGGTCTGGCTGCCCGGCGGAGAGACACGCGTCTTCGAGTGGGGTCCGAAGGCGCTGTTCGCGATTCCGTTGAACTGCAAGTACCAGATCTTCAACGGCACAGGGTTACGGGCGGTCCGGATCTCATGCACCAACAACGCGCCCATCACCATCAATCTCTTTCACAGCCTCGACTTCGTCTTCGATAACCCTTGCGAGTTTCCGGAGCGCTCGCGCGACGCCCGCCACTTCGAGGGTGAAGGCGATCACAGCACCTGGCTCGCCGCCAATACGATCAGACGAAACCTTTGGGAAACCAACTTCGTCCACGATCTGTCGAGCTTCAAGCTGTACGAGTTCGAAGAGCGGGGCAAGGGATCATCGAACGTCAGCTTCATCCTCGCCGATGGAACGATGCATTCCCATGTCTCCCAGATTCCCAAGGGGCGGTACAAGAAAGCACATCGCCACGCGGCGGGAACCCATGTGCACGCTGTCGATGGCACCGGATATTCGCTGCTGTGGTACGAAGGCGACTCGGAGTTTAAGGAATTCCCCTGGCAGCACGGGTTCATGTACACGCCGCCGTTCTGGATGTTCCATCAACACTTCAATACCGGGCCGGCGCCGGCACGCTACGTCGCGTGCAGCCTGGGCAGTCGCCGCTATCCGTTCATTTCCCTGAGGCGAAAGAGTTCGGAGGGCGCGGGCGCGATCTCGATCTCGCAGGGGGGCCGACAGATCGAATACGAAGACCAGGATCCTCGCGTCCATCGCAAATGGCTGGAGGCTTTGCGCAGCGCGGGTGTGGCGTCCGAGATGGGCGAGATATTCGACGAGCCGGCAGTCCTTGCGTTACGTCCCGAAGCACTCTCGGGGGTCATCCGCACGCCTCGATCCATGGGACCTGCTGTCTAATCCCGCTGGATGGCCGTCGCGCGATAGCACTCTCGCGCTCGAGACCCAGGTCATCGCCAAGGAGGGAATTTGCGTGGCGCATGACCTCGACTTCGAGCACGAGCACGAGCAGCAGGACGAAGCCCACCAAGCGGCGATTGCCGAAATCATCTGGGCGCAGGAGACGGTCGAGCTGACGACGGTCGGCATCGACATCGGCAGCTCGACGTCGCACCTGCTGTTTGCCCGTGTGACCCTCAGGCGATTGGCGGAGGGCCTGTCGAGTCGGTTCGTCGTCGTCGACCGGCGCGATTTGTGGCGCTCGCCAATCGTCTTGACGCCTTTTCTGCCCGACGGCAGCATCGATGCACACGAGCTGGACCACTTCATTCGCCGCGGCTATCGCGACGCCGGCCTGACCCGCGGCGACATCGACACCGGCGCGGTGATCCTCACCGGCGAAGCGATCAAGCGCACGAACGCACGCGCGATCGACGAGCTCTTCGCGGCGGAATCCGGAAAATTCGTCTGCGCCACGGCCGGGCACAAGCTGGAGTCGATCCTGGCCGCGCAGGGCTCGGGCGCCGTCGCGCTCTCGCGCCGACGAAACGAATGCGGGCTTCACGTCGACGTCGGCGGCGGCACCACCAAGCTTGCCTTGATCGATCGCGGCAGGATCGTCAGCGTAGCCGCATTCGCGGTCGGCGGGCGTGTCTTGACGCAAGACAGTCGAGGCGACTGGACTCGGATCGACGCGCCCGCCGTTGCGGTGGCCAAGCAGATGCAAATCGCGGCGACGCCGCAAGCATTCGCAAGCGAGTCGACCCGCCGGTCGGTCGCGGAGCGGCTGGCCAGGATCGCGGTCGATCGCATCTGCGGTGATCCGCTCGACGAGCTCGGACGCGCGCTCGAACTGACTCCGCTGCTGGCGCGATCGGTCGAACCCGACTTCGTCACTTTTTCCGGCGGCGTCGCCGAGTACATCTTCGGCCGCGAGAGCGCCGACTACGGCGACATCGCCAAGCTGCTTGCCGACGCCCTCGTCGAGCAGATCAGGAGCCGCGTGCGGATCCCGGTCATCGAGCCGATGGAGCGGATCCGCGCTACCGTCATCGGCGCTTCGCAATTCTCGGCTCAGGTTAGCGGCAAGACGATCTACCTGCCGGCTGAAACCGTGCTGCCGGTCCACAACGTTCCAGTCGTCCATCTGGGCGTCGACCTGGACGAGCGGATCGACATCGAGAGTGTCGTCGCCGGCTTCGGCAGGAGCGCGAACAACCTCGATCTCGAGTCGAGTGCCCGTCACGCCCTCGCCTTTGCGTGGCACGGCGAGCCCGATCACTCGCGACTCTTGGCGATGGCCCGAGCCATCATGGCTTTCGCCGCGCCTTCCCGGCGGCGCGAGCAGCCGCTGTTCCTGATGATCGATGGCGACGTGGGCGCTTTGCTCGGCCGGATCCTGCACGACGAGCTCCATCTCGACGGCGCGATCGTGTCGATCGACGGCATCTCGCTGCGCGAGCTCGACTTCGTCGATGTGGGCGAGCTTCTCCAGCCCGCAGGCGTCGTGCCGGTCGTCATCAAGTCGCTGCTGTTCCCGGAGCAGCGAGGCTAGGGCCTAGTCGATCTTCGCTCCGACCTCGCGCACGACTTTGCCCCATTTGCGGCCTTCGCTTTCCATCAGCCTGCCGAAATCGGCCGGTGTGGCGAGGCTCACCTCGACCCCGGTAGCCAGGATCGCGGCCTTCGTCTCCGGCGTGTTCAGAACTTTCACCAGCTCGGCGTTGAGCCGATTGACGATCGCCGCCGGCGTGCCGGCTGGCGCGAGCAGGCCGAGCCAGATGGTCGCGTCGTAGCCGGTGACGCCCGACTCGTCGAGCGTCGGCACGTCGGGCAGCTGCGCCGAGCGCCTCGCGCTCGTGACGGCGAGCGATCGGATCCGGCCCGCCCCCGAGTGCGCGACCGCGATCGGCGCACCGACGAAGCTCATCTGCACGACACCGCCTGCCAGGTCGGCCACCGACTGGCCGCTGCCCCGATACGGGATGTGATTCATCTTCAGGCCGGCCATCGAGGAGAACATCGCTGCCATCAGGTGCTGCGAGCTGCCGTTACCCGACGACGAATAATCGAGCGTTCCGGGCTTGGACTTCGCGAGGGCAATGAACTCGGAGACGCTTCTCGCGGGCACCTGCGCGTTGACGACCATCACGTAAGGCCCCTCGACCAGCTTGGCGACCGGAACGAATGACTTGTACGGATCGTAGGGAAGCGACTTGTACATCGCCGGCGCGATCACGTGCGTGGTCGAGATCATCAGCAGCGTGTGGCCGTCAGGCGCCGCCTTGGCGACGAAATCGGCCCCGATGGTCGAGCCGGCGCCGGCCTTGTTCTCGATCACCAGCGTCTGGCCGAGCGACTTGCCCAGGCCCTCGGCGATGACGCGCCCGACCACGTCGGTGAAGCCCCCCGGCGAGAACGGCACGATCAGCGTGACCGGCCGGCTCGGATATGGCGCGGCGCTCTGCGCCAGCGAGGGCGAAACTGCGGTGAAGAGCACCGCCGAGAAGATCAGAACTTTCAAGCTCATTGCCCCTTGTACGAAGGTTCGAGCTGGCTGAAGAAGCCGAGGATCAGGTGATACACCGTCCGATAGTTCTTCTGCTGAAAGCTCGCATGCGAGATGCCGCGCATCACGTTGAACTGCTTGTCCATGTTCGGCAGCGCGACGAAGAAGCGGATGAGGTCGTCGAGCGCGGCGATGCCGTCGTATTCGCCGCGCAGGATCAACGTCGGCGCCCGCACCATCGCGGGGTCGATCATCGGCAGCCTGCTGCACATGTCGACATAAGTTCCGGTGGGCATGGAATCGTCGAGCGAGAGGATCGCGTCGGCAAACGCCTCGACGGTCGGGTCGTCGGCGCATCCGGCGTGGTCGCGGCTGAAGATGCTGCGCACGAAGGCACGGTCGATGGGGCGGCGGTTCATCTTCCGGAACTCCGGCAGGCGCTTCGCCCGCTCTTGCAAGGTCGGACTGCCTTCACCCGTCCACACGAAGGCGTCGAGGACGAGTCGGGCGACCCGCTCCGGATGCCGCTGGGCGAACATGGCAGCTTTGAGCGCGCCCGACGAGATGCCGTACACGAGCAGCTGGCCGTGTCCGCACTGCTGCAGGATGTAGGCCGAGCCGATCGCGAGATCGTCGGCGCCGTTCTCGATGCCGCAGTTGATCGCCCGGTGCTTGCTCGACCGGCCGTAGCCCTCGTTGTCCATCGTCCAGGTATCGAAGCCGCGCTCCGCGAACCACGCCATCGCCGAGGAATCCGGGCGGCCCGGCACGTGGAGGTCGAAGGTCGGCTGCGATGCCATCGACGAGCCGTGCACGAAGAGGATCGTGCCGGCGTACGTCGTTCCCTCCCGCCGCGGCTTCTCCCACAGAAAGAGCTCGACGTCGTCGCGTTTGTGAACCCAGTGCGCGCGCCCGTCGGCCCATAACGTGGACGGATTTCCCCTGGCCATAGTCATCTGCTGTCTCCTGCTCAATCTGGCAATTGGCAGCAGTATGCCAACTGCCGCTGCGCGCGAGTCAAGCGGATTCACGTCCGGACGCGCCAAGTGCGCGGATCGGTTTCGCTGGTCAAGATTTACTGCCGAGTGGCCTCGCCCTCGGCCCGCGCTCGCGAAGCATCCCGACACCCCGCGGCGGCATCGGCAGGATCCGTGTGGCTATTAGCACGATCTAAGATCCACACCGCTCGGACCCGATATGAGGGTTGCCCGACAATCGACGTCCTTTCACACGACTTTAAGCACATGACCGACGCCAACCAGCAAGCCGTTCCTCATGGGTTCACGCAGCTCACACAAGGGCGCATCCGGACCACAGACATCATCTTTGGCGAATCTGGCGACTGGGCAATCCCTCACGTCTTCCTTGTCGGTGGCGACATCGCTAAGGACGGTCGGCGCATTGCTCGACCGCATGTCAAGAAGCCGGGCGGCCTCAGATGAGTTGGTCTGGCCGCCTCAATGCGGACCAGAACCGAAGATTTTTCCTAGGGGTCCGGCAGTGCCGATCGGAGGTCGTTTAACGTGCGATCGCTTGGCCAAACTTCGAAAGGCTGTGTTGGACCTGAAAGTACCCATCTTGATTCTGGACGAGGTCGGCGAGACGGTCATTCGCTCGACCGGTTCGCTCGACTTGGCAAGCGGCGAGATTTTCGACATTCGCTATGAGGTCAATCGACCCGGCTTGATGGGCATGCCGGCGGCCGACGAGCAATACGAATTCACCAGCGGCGTGCTGTCCAATGACGGCAAGGACGTTGAATTCCGTATCGATGTCGACGTGATGCGTGGACAGTACTTCGTCAACCCGACCGAATTGCTCGAAATCAAAGTGCGCGCCGCGAAGCTCTTCGCCGGCATCGAAGGCAAGACGCTGCTCGCCGCCTCGGGGCGCGCCGCGGCGGCATCCCCGGAAAGCGACAGCTGCGGCGCGGACCGACGCCTTCATTGAAACAAGGATTCACCTGAAGATCGGCAGCGAACCAATTCGTCCCATGCGCTCCCGCATCGAATCGCGACGTAGCGATGCTGACCCGTTTCGAAGGCGGGGTCGCCACGCCCTGGTCAGCACACACTTGGCGATGTTCTGCAGCGACTGACTTATCGCCGTGATGCGCGGTTCGACTATGAGCGCCCCATCTCTCGTTGCAAGGTTTCGTTAACCTCGCCCAGCTTCTCCGCCGTCTCGTCTAGACGCTTTGCCAAGCTGTCCGTGTCTGCGACAGCTTTCCGAACTTCGGCGTCGTGCTTGTCCTGGCTAAGTTTCGTGTCGAGAACGGCGTGGACGACAGTCAGTTCGTCGGCAGCAGTCTTTACTTCCTCGGTCGCCTGCTCATTTGTATCGAGAGCGTCGGCGATCGGCGAGGACCGACCGACTTGAAGTGGCATCGAACTGGACATGGCTCTCC
>JBDSLQ010000370.1:0-5008 GCA_039916285.1 Caldimonas sp. | reverse complement strand
GCCGACGCGATCCACGTGCGAATGAAGGAGCTCAGCCGCTACTTCCCGCCCGGCATGAAGTACGAGATCCCGTACGACAGCTCGCGCTTCATCCGGATCTCGATCAGCCAGGTGGTCGAGACGCTGGTCGAGGCGGTGATCCTCGTCTTCCTGGTGATGTACCTGTTCCTTCAGAACCTGCGCTACACGCTGATCCCGACCATCGTCGTGCCGGTCTCGCTGCTCGGCGCGTTCACCGTGATGTGGGTGTTCGGCTACTCGATCAACGTGCTGACGATGTTCGCGATGGTGCTCGCGGTCGGCATCCTCGTCGACGACGCGATCGTCGTCATCGAGAACGTCGAGCGCATCATGAGCGAAGAAGGCCTGTCGCCGCGCGACGCGACCCGAAAAGCGATGGGGCAGATCACGGCCGCGCTGGTCGGCATCAGCATCACGCTGGTCTCCGTGTTCCTGCCGATGGCGTTCTTTTCCGGCGCGGTCGGCAACATCTATCGCCAGTTCTCGCTGGTCATGGTGAGCGCGATGCTGGTCTCGGTGTTCCTCGCCCTCTCGCTCACGCCGGCGCTGTGCGCCTCGTTCCTGAAGCCGGTCGAGGCCGGACACAAGCAAGCCAAGAGGGGCTTCTTCGGCTGGTTCAACCGCGGCTTCAAGGCGACGACGCACGGCTACGAGGGCTGGGTCGCCAAGATCCTGCGCCGCACCGGGCGCACGGTCGTCATCTTCGCCCTGCTGGTCGCGCTCGTCGCCTGGATGTTCACGCGCATGCCGGCATCGTTCCTGCCGACCGAGGACCAGGGCTATCTGATCGCCAACGTCCAGCTGCCGCCGGGCGCAACCCAGGCGCGCACGCTGGCCGTGATGCAGCAGGCCGAGGGCTTCTTCCTGAGCCAGCCCGAGGTCGACAAGATGGTGAGCGTGCTCGGCTTCTCGTTCTCGGGCAGCGGCCAGAACGCGGCGCTCGCTTTCGTTCCCCTCAAGCACTGGGACGAGCGCAAGGGCGCGGAGCATTCGGCGCAGGCGCTGGCGGGCCGCGCCTTCGGCGCGCTCGCGCGCGTTCGCGATGCCTTCATCTTCGCCCTGGTGCCGCCGGCGATCCCCGAGCTCGGCACCGCGACCGGCTTCGCCTTTCGCCTGCAGGACCGTGGCGGCAACGGCCGCGCGGCCCTGCTCGGGGCGCGCAACCAGCTGCTCGGCATGGCGGCGCAGAGCAAGGTCCTCGCCGGCGTCCGCCCCGACGGCCTCGAGGATGCGCCGCAGCTGCAGATCGACATCGACCGGAACCGGGCGAGCGCCCTCGGCGTCTCGTTCGACAGCATCAACGCCGTCCTCTCGACGTCGCTCGGCTCGAGCTACGTCAACGACTTCCCCAACGCGGGGCGTCTGCAACGCGTCGTCGTCCAGGCCGATGCGCCCGACCGCATGCAGCCCGACGACCTGCTGCGGCTCAACGTCCTCAACAACCAGGGCAGGCCGGTGCCGTTGGCAGCACTGGCGACGACCCGCTGGGTGACCGGGCCGATCCAGACCATCCGCTTCAACGGCTATCCGACGATGCGCATCTCGGGCGACGCCGCGCCGGGCTACTCCACCGGCGACGCGATGAACGAGATCGAGCGGCTCGCCGGCCAGCTGCCCGCCGGCTTCGCGTTCGAGTGGACCGGCCAGTCACGCGAGGAGCGACTGTCGGGGTCGACGGCGACGATCCTGCTCGCCTTCTCGATGCTCGCCGTGTTCCTCTGCCTGGCGGCGCTGTACGAGAGCTGGTCGATCCCCTTCGCGGTGATGCTCGCGGTGCCGCTCGGCGTCCTCGGCGCGGTGCTCGGGGCGACGATGCGCGGCATGCCGAACGATGTCTTCTTCAAGGTCGGCCTGATCACCGTGATCGGCCTGTCGGCGAAGAACGCGATCCTGATCATCGAGTTCGCGAAGGACCTGGTCGCGCAAGGCAAGGACGTCATCGAAGCGACGCTCGAGGCGGTGCACCTGCGCTTCCGGCCGATCCTGATGACGTCGATCGCGTTCATCCTCGGCGTCCTGCCGCTCGTCATCTCGTCGGGCGCCGGCTCGGCGAGCCAGCGCGCGATCGGCACCGGCGTGATGGGCGGGATGATCACCGCGACGGTGCTGGCGATCTTCTTCGTGCCGGTCTTCTTCGTCGTCGTGCGCCGCGTCTTCAAGGGCAAGGTCAAGGCGACCGCCGGCGCTGCGCCAGTCGAGCCGGAGCCACCGCGCCGGCCGCCGGTGGCCGAAGAGGGCGGCCATGCCTGAGCGGCCGTCGCTGCCCGGGCGTGCGCTCGCGGGCACGCTGCTCGGACTCGCCGGCGCGATGCTTGCGCTGGCCGGCTGCTCGTCGCTGATTCCGCCCTACCAGCGGCCGGAAGCGCCGGTGCCGCCGACCTATCCGGTCGGGACGACGCCGGCCGCGGGGCCTGGCAGCGAGGCCGCCGCCGACGTCGACTGGCAGCGCTTCTTCGCCGATCCGCGCCTGCGGCAACTGATCGGGCTCGCGCTCGCCAACAACCGCGACCTTCGCGTCGCCGTGCTCAACATCGAGCAGGCGCGCGCGCTGTACCAGGTGCGCCGCGCCGACCAGCTGCCGACGATCGGCGCCGGCGCGACGGTGTCGCGGCTGCCGGTCGGCGGCGGCGTCGCGACCTCGTACGCCGTCGGCTTCGCCGTCACCAGCTACGAGCTCGACCTGTTCGGCCGCGTCCACGACCTGGGCGAAGCCGCGCTCGCGCAGTACTTCGCGACGGCGGAAAACCGCAAGGCAGTGCAGATCAGCCTGGTCGCGGCGGTCGCCAACGCCTACCTGAACCTGCTCGCCGACGACGAGCTGCTGCGCGTGACGCGGCAGGCGCTGGCGACGCGCGAGGAGTCGACGCGGCTCACCAAGCTGCGCTTCGACAACGGCGCGTCGTCGGAGCTCGACTTCCGCCAGGCCGAGTCGCTGCTCGAGGGCGCGCGCGTCGCGCTCGCGCAGTCGCTGCGCCAGCGCGCGCTCGACGAGAACGCGCTCCGGCTCCTCGTCGGCCAAGCGCTGCCGGCGGACCTGCCGGCGCCGCTGCCTCTCGACCGCCAGCAGATCCCGGGCGACCTGCCCGCCGGGTTGCCGTCGGACCTTCTCATCCGGCGCCCCGACGTCCGCGCCTCCGAGCAGCAGCTGCTCGCCGCGAACGCCAACATCGGCGCGGCGCGGGCGGCGTTCTTTCCGCGCATCTCGCTGACGGCCAACCTCGGCAGCGCGAGCAGCGATCTCGCCGGCCTCTTCAAGAGCGGCTCGTTCGCCTTCACCGGCGCCGCGCAGCTGCTGCAGCCGCTCTTCGACGCCGGCCGCAATCGCGCCAACCTCGACGTCGCCCAGGTCAATCGCGACATCGCCGTCGCCCAGTACGAGCGCTCGATCCAGGCCGCGTTCCGCGAGGTCGCCGACGCGCTTGCCGGCCGCGCCACGCTCGGCGAACAGCTGCGCGCGCAGGCGGCGCAGACCAACGCGCTCGCAATCACGTTCCGCCTCGCCGACCTGCGCTACCGTGCCGGCGCTGCGAGTTACCTGGACACCCTCGACGCGCAGCGCCAGCTCTTTCTCGCCCAGCAGGCGCTGGTGCAGACGCAGGCGCTGCAGCTGCAGAACCTGGTGACGCTCTATCGCGTCCTCGGCGGCGGCTGGAACGAGGGTGCCGAGCTCGCCGCCGGGACGACGCCGGCGATCGCGCCACCACAGTGAGTGCTTCGACGCCGCCACCGCTCGCTGCCGAGCGGCGGCAGAGCCCCGCCGCCGAGCGCAACCGAGGGCCGATCCTGGAGGTGCTGCAGCGCCTCCTGCCCGCGCGCGGCGACGCGCTTGAGATCGCGAGCGGCACCGGCCAGCACGCGGCCCACTTCGCCGCCGCGCTGCCGGGCTGGAGCTGGCAGCCGAGCGATGCCGAGCCGGCCGCGCTCGCCTCGATCGACGCCTGGTGCTCCGGCCTCGCCAACGTTCGGCCGGCGCTGCGGCTTGACGTTCTCGAGGCGCCGTGGCCGGGCTTGGACGAGCGCATCGACGCGATCCTATGCGCCAACATGCTCCACATCTCGCCATGGTCGACGTGCGGCGCGCTGATGCGAGGCGCAGCGCGCCACCTCGCGCCGCACGGCCTGCTCGTTCTCTACGGCCCTTTTCTCGTCGCTGGCGAGGCGACCGCGCCGAGCAACGTCGCCTTCGACGCCGATCTGCGTGCGCGCGACCCTGCGTGGGGCTTGCGCCGTCTCGCCGACGTGGCGCGCGAAGCCAGGTCCGCAGGCTTGCGAGTGCGTGAGCGCGAGGCGATGCCCGCGAACAACCTGCTGCTCGTGCTGACGCGCGCCGGGGCTGGAGGCTAGTCCGATGACCCCGTGGCGCTCCCCGCGAACAGGCGTTGCCGGTGCTGGCGCGCGTACCATCGGCAAGCGTGGCTTACCCTCCGGACGCCGACCGAATCGGTCGCGGCGCCTTCGTCGGCGGTTCAGCGATTCGCGACGCCGTTGTCGGCCCACGGCGCACCCTGATCGCCGCCTTGGCGTGCGGGCTGCTGACGGTGCGATCGGCCGTGCGTGCCCGGACGCCGGGCAGGCTGGTGCGGATCGGCTGGCTGAGCACTCGCCCCTTGCTCGGCACGCTCTACCACTCGTTGTTCATCGAGGCCATGCGCGAGCGGGGGTGGATCGACGGGCGGCACTTCGTGATCGAGTTCCGCAGCTCGGAGGGTCGCGAAGAGCGGTTGCCTGCGCTCGCGGCAGAGCTGGTGCAACTCAACCCGGACCTCATCATCAGCAGCGCGTCGCCGACCACGGCCGCTGCCAAGAGAGCCACGACGACGATTCCGACGCTGTTCTTCGGTGTCGGCGATCCGGTGGCTGCGGGCTTCGTCGCCAGTCTCTCCCGACCGGGAGGAAATCTGACGGGTCTGGGGGGATTGGGGGCGGGCGTATCTCTGAAGCAGCTCGACCTGCTGCGGGAGATTGCGCCGAAGGCACCGCGCATTGC
>JBDSLQ010000369.1:0-8686 GCA_039916285.1 Caldimonas sp. | reverse complement strand
TGTCGAAGTCGGAGCTGCTGCCGGTCAGGAAGCGCATCCAGGTCGTGTTCCAGAACCCGTACGCGTCGCTCAACCCGCGCTTCACGATCGGCCAGACGCTGGTCGAGCCGATGACGATCCACGGCATCGGCGCCGACGATGCGGCGCGGCGCGAACGCGCCGCGGCGCTGCTCGTCAAGGTCGGCCTCGACGAGAGCGCGGTGCACAAGTACCCGCACGAGTTCTCGGGCGGTCAGCGCCAGCGCGTCGCGATCGCGCGCTGCCTGACGCTCGACCCCGAAGTCCTCGTCCTCGACGAAGCGGTGAGCGCGCTCGATGTCTCGGTCCAGGCGCAGGTGCTCAACCTGCTCAAGGACCTGCAGGACGAGCTCGGCCTGTCCTATATCTTCATCAGCCACGACCTCGCGGTGGTCCGCTTCATGGCCGACGAAGTGCTGGTGATGAAGGACGGCGAGGTGGTCGAGCAGGCAAGCGTCGAGCAGATCCTCGACCAGCCGCAGCAGGACTACACGCGGCGGCTGCTCGCCGCGATTCCGCGCGGCTACGCGCCGGCGGCCTGATCGGGCAGCTGCCGGCGGCACGCGCCGTCGGCAGCGCGGCGCAGCTCGATCGCGAGCAGAAGCGCGACCGACGTCGTGAACGCGCCGACCCCGAACGGGTTCTCGACGACCAGCCCGGCCGCCTGCTGCAGCGCTTCCGGGCTGACCTGCTCGACGAAGCGCGCCAGCTCGGCGACCTGCTCCTTGGAGAACCCGGCGACGTCGGCCATCGCGACGCCGAGGCCGCCCGCGCCGCGGCGCGAGACGACGACCGTGAAGGCGCCGGCGGCGACCGCGGCAACGCCGAGCGATCCGAGCGGGCGCAGCAGGCAGGCGAGCAGCCGGGTGCGCAACGCCGTGTTGGCCGAGCCGTAGAGGCGCGCCAGCAGCCGCGGCGCACGACCACCGGCGCCGGCGGCCGCCGTGCTTGGCGCGCTGCTGGTCGCGAGCGTATCGAGCACGTCATCGAATTCGTCGGACATCGCGGCCTCCTGCGTTCGGGAGTAGGACCGGGGCGAGGGGCTGGCGTTCCGGTGGTCTTGATCTTCACGTCGTATCAAGTCATGACGGTGGCGGTCCAGCGGTAACACCTGCTTGCGACTCCGACGCGGGCCGTCGCGCGTTTGCCCGTCTTGTCAGCGCGCCGCGATCGCGCCCGGCCGCGCACCGGGCGCCGCGCGACGCGGACCGCGCGACCGCCCTGGCACATTCGTTGCGCTCCTCACTGCACCCGCGCGGTCCTGCAACGAGATGTTGAACCCGCGCCGACCCTCGAAAGCCCGCTCATGACTTCCTCGCGCCGCTCGCCCCTGCATTCGACGCCGCTGCGCCGCCCGGCCGGCCCGCGCTGCCTCGGCGGTGCCTCGTCGCTGCTTCGCCTCGGCTTCGGCGCCGTGCCGCCGCGCGTTGCCGCGGCACGCGCCAGCGGCTGGTGCGAGCCGAACGATTCGCGCGGCGCCGGCGTCGAGCACATCATCGGCATGCCGCGCTGCGCCGGGCGCCCTGCGCCCCTCTGGTCCTGATCCGGCGCCACCGTCGATCGCCATGCCCACCTTCGCATTCATCGCCGTCTCGCTGATCAGCCGCGGCAGCGGTCCGCGCACCGCCCCGGCACCGCTGGGTGCGGTCGCACAGCGGCCGCTGGTGCTGGCGCGGCCGCCGCACGTGCCGCGCCAGTTGTCGTTGTTCAGCCCGCCGGGAGGTCGCCGCTAAGGAACGTTTTTCGGACGCCGCGCCGGACGCGAGCCAGTGGCTCCCACTCGCTCGCGCCTGACACCGGTCTGACGGGTTCACCTCCGCCGACCGACGCTACGTCCAGGAGGAGCGGGCAATCGGGGCTTTTCGAGAGCGAGCCCCGGCCTGTTGTCCCGCTCCTCCTTCTTTGTCTGCGTTCGCGCCGCGGCCCCGGGCAAGCCCTCTTTCTGGCCACCGGCAGCGTCGCCACACTCGCCGCGAAGCGCCCGCGTCACGGGCGCGGATTGCCGCTCATGTCGCTTCGTCGCCGTTCACTCATAGGTCTCGGCCTCGCCGCCGCCGCACCGCCCTGGAGTCGCGCGCAGGGCGCGTGGCCGAGCAAGCCGGTGCGCATCGTCGTCCCGTTCGCGCCGGGCGGCACCACCGACATCCTGGCGCGCGCCCTCGCACCCGAGCTCGGCAAGGCGTTCGGCCAGAGCTTCATCGTCGAGAACAAGGCCGGCGCCGGCGGCAACCTCGGCGCCGACCTGGTCGCCAAGTCGCCGCCCGACGGCTACACGCTGCTGATGGGAACCGTCGGCACGCAGTCGATCAATCCGGCGCTTTATCCGAAGATGCCGTACGACGCGGTCAAGGACTTCGTGCCGATCACGCTCGTTGCCGGCGTGCCGAACGTTCTCGTCATGAACCCGGCGAAGGCGGCGGCCTTCGGCATCACCGATGTGCGCTCGCTGATCGGCTACGCGCGCGCGCATCCGGGCAAGCTCAACATGGCGTCGAGCGGCAACGGCACCTCGATCCACCTCTCGGGCGAGCTCTTCAAGTCGATGACCGGCACCTACATGCTTCACTTCCCGTACCGCGGCTCGGGGCCGGCGCTGCTCGACCTGATCGGCGGCACGATGGACCTGATGTTCGACAACCTGCCGTCGGCGTTGCCGCAGGTCAAGGCCGGCAAGCTGGTCGCGCTGGCGGTGACGAGCGGCGAGCGCAGCGCGGCGCTGCCCGACCTGCCGACGATCGCCGAGGCCGGGCCGGTCAAGGGTTTCGAGGCCAGCTCGTGGTTCGGCCTGCTGGCGCCGGCAGGAACGCCGGCCGACATCGTCAACCGCATCCAGCAGGAGTCCGCCAAGGCGCTCGCCTCGCCCGCGCTCAAGGAGCGGCTCCTCGCCCAAGGCGCAATTCCCGGCGGCACGTTGCCCGCCGACTTCACGCGCTTCATCGCCGCCGAGGCGAGGAAGTGGGCGGCGGTGGTGAAGACCTCGGGTGCGAAGGTCGACTGAGCAGCGCGGCGGCGTGCTCAGTCGTCCGTCTTCGCGCGCTCGACCGCCATCTCGATCTGCTCCTTCACCTTGCGCGCGGCGCGTTGCGCGAGCAAGGGATCCAGGTCGGCCTGCGGCGCGACCTTGCGGGCGACTTCGTCGAGCGTGTCGGGGTCGGTCATCAGGGCATAGGCGAGCGCCGAGATGGCGCACATCGAGCGCCGCGGCAGGTGCATCGGCAGCTCGAGCGTGCTGTTGACGATGACGTGATAGCGCACGCTGTCGACCGCCTGGGGCGCGACGCCCCAGCTCTCGCACAGCGCCGCGCCGAGCGTGTCATGGCTGACGCCGAACTTGGCATGCTCGAGCATCAGCAGCTCTTCGTCGTTCTCGGCGACAGCGAGCAGCGGCTTGTAGCGGTCGGTCGCGTGTCGGAACATCACCGCCTTGCCGCACTCCTCGAACAAGCCGGCCGAATGCGCCGCCCACGAATCGACGCCGAGCGCGTTGGCGATCCGGCCCATGAGCAGGCCGCGAACACGCGAGCGTTCCCAGAGCGGCATCAGCTCGGGCGCGTCCGGAAAGACCGCGCGCAACCCCATCTCGAACGTCACCGAGGCGACCTCGCGCGTGCCGAGGTACGTGATCGCCTGCTGGACGCTCTGGACGCGGCCGCGCAGGCCGTACATCGCCGAGTTCACCGTTTTCAATACCGAGGCGGCGAGCGCCATGTCCGAGCTGATGAGCAGGCTCGCGGCGTGGAAGTCGACGTCGTCCTCGGCGAGCAGCAACGACAGCTTCACGAGCACGTCGGGCTGGGCCGGGATGTCGACGTCGAGGAGCCTTCGGTTCGATTTGTCTTGCATGCGCATGTGCGGGCGAAGCAGACCGGATGGTAGCGACCCGGCTGCGCAGGGGTCGCCTTTCGGAAGGAGGCCACGCGGCACAGTTCTCGGGCGGCGCGCCAGCATGAAAAAGGGGCACCGGTGGGGCGCCCCTTTCGTGTTCTGCTTCGGCCGTCGGCCTGCGTGGGCGCGCTCGGCGCCCTTGTCTCCTCATCGAGCTTCGCGTCGCAGCACAGGAAGGTGCCGCGCCGGAGCCCGCACTCTAGCGAGCGCCCCGAGCGCGTGCTCTGCGGGGTTTCCCGGTGAAAAGAATCAAGCACGCGCCGGGTTCTCGCCGCGCGCCCCCGCGGCTGGAAAGGTGAGGACGACGCGCGTTCCGCGCCCGATCGTGCTCTCGACCGCAACGTCGCCGCCGTGCAGCTCGGCGATGCGCTTGACGATCGCCAGGCCGAGGCCGCGCCCGCCTTCCCCCGTGGCGGGTGCTACCGTAGCGCGGCTTTGATAGAAGCGATCGAAGAGCTGCGGCAGATCGGTGGCCGGGATTCCCGGCCCGTCGTCGGCGACGCTCACCTCGACGCTCTTGCCGCGCGCCTCCGCGGCGAGGATCACGGTGCTGCCGCGCGGGCAGAACTTGAGCGCGTTGTCGACCAGGTTCGCGACCGCCCGCTCGAACAGCTCGACGTCGAGCTCCGCCCGCGACGCCGCACCCTGCCCCGACGGTGGCGTCGTGCTCAGCTGGACGCCCTGGCGCGCGGCGCGCTCGGCGAAGCGCAGGACGATGTCGTCGAGCAGCTCGCCGGCATCGACCGCCTCGGTGCGCAGGCCGAACGTCGGCTCGTCGAGCTTGGCCAGGTCGCCGAGCGACTGCACCATGCCGGCCGCGTTGCGCGTGTTGCGCAGCGCGATCTCGACCAGGCGGCGGTCCTCGCCGCGCGCCGGCTCGCCGGCCCAGCGGCCCTCGAGCGTCTCGAGGCAGGCGACGGTCGCGGTCAGCGGCGAACGCAGGTCGTGCGAGAGGTTGCTGACGCCCTCGCGGCGGAAGTGATCGGTGCGGCGCAACGCGTTCCACTGGCGCCGGCAGATGTCGAGCAGCATCTCGAAGGCGCTCGTCAGCTTGCCGAACTCGTCCTTCGTCGGTGCCGGCAGCGGGCTGCCGGGCGCGACCGCGAGGCCTTCGGCAAGGCCCCCCTGCGACAGCGTCGACACCGCCTCGGTGAGCCGGCGCAGCGGCTGGGTGACGGCGGCGATGATCAGCACCGCGAGCAGCGTCGTCAGCGCGACCACCGCGAGCACGGCGCCGAGCGCCGGACGGGCGAAGCTGCTGCGCAGCACGTCCCAGCGGTCGGCGGGAAGCTGCTGCGTGTGCAGCACGAGGTAAAGGTAGCCGGCGTCGGCCGAGCCGCCGGCCGCGACGGCGCGGCGCACAGCCTTGGCGACGATGACCGCGCCGGCATCCATCCGCTCCGGGTCGTCGCCCATCACGAAGGACGCGTCCATCCGGTCGATCGACTCGCGCACGGGCGCGAGGGCGACGCTCGTTCCCGGCTTGAGCGGCTTCGGCCCGGTCTTGGCGAGCACCGCGCCGTTCGCGTCCAGCAGGTACAGCTCGGTGTCGGGCGCGAACACGACGAGCGTGCGCAGCCACGCCTGGAACGCCGCCGCGTCCTTCTCGTGCAGGTCGAAGATGTTGTCGTACATGCTGACGACGCGGCCGAGGAAGCCCATGCCGCGCCGGTACGCGGTCTCGTTCTCGAAGCGCTGGAACGCGAAGACGACGGTCGCGACGACGAGCAGCGCCGTCAGCAGGCCGGTCGCGAAGATCGTCAGCGCGAGCTTGAGGCGAACCGACATCGCTACGACGGGCTGTCGCGCATCTTGTAGCCGGCGCCTCGCACGGTGAGGATCAGCTCCGGGCGCATCGGATCGGCCTCGAGCTTGGCGCGCAGGCGGTTGATGTGCGTCGTCACCGTGTGCTCGTAGCCGTCGTGGGTGTAGCCCCAGACGGCGTTGAGCAGCTGGCCGCGCGAGAACACGTGACCGGGATGCGAGGCGAAGTGGAGCAGCAGGTCGAACTCGAGGGCAGTGAAGTCGATCGGCGCGCCGTGGAAGCGCGCCTGACGCTTCGCCGGCAGGATCTCCAGCTCACCGTTGCGCAGCACGCGCGGCTCGGCGGCACCGGCCGCCTGTGCCGCGCGCATCAGGTCGGCGCGACGCAGCAGCGCCTTCACCCGCGCCAGCAGCTCGGCAAGCGAGAACGGCTTGGTCAGGTAGTCGTCAGCGCCGAGCTCGAGGCCGAGGACGCGGTCGAGCTCGGTCGACTTCGCGGTGAGCATCAGGATCGGCGTCGAGCGGCCCTTGGCGCGCAGCGCCTTCGTCACTTCGAGACCGTCGAGGCCCGGCATCATCAGGTCGAGGATCAGCAGGTCGCTGGCGCGCTCGCCCTGGCTGGCCAGCGCCGCCGGCCCGTCGCCGACCGCGCTGACGTCATAGCCGGCGCTGCGCAGGTTCATCACCAGCAGGTCGCGGATGTCGGTCTGGTCCTCGGCGACCAGGATCGAGGCGGGCGGCATGCCGAATTGTCTCGCGCCGGCGTGTCGTCTTACAGCGATGTGATGCTGGCGTGATCTTTCGGGAGGCTGGCGAGAGGCGTTGCGACGAAAGTGGCGCCATCGCCCCCACCGCTTCGACCGCCATGATGGATTCGCCGCTCTCGACTCGCTCGCCCTTGACCACCCGGGGCCGCCGCACGCTGGCTCCGACGGTGGCGACGCCACGACGCGCGATCCGCCAGCTGCCCACCGCGGTGCCTGCCGCAAGCGACGAATCGCTGCCGATCTCGATCGCCGAGCTCGTCTCGCACCGCCCCTACCTCGTCCGCTTCGCGGTCAGGAAGCTCCGCGACCCGGCGCTCGCCGAGGACGCGGTTCACGACGTCATCGAGGCCGTCCTTTCCGGCCGCGCCCGCTTCGCCGGGCGGTCGGCGCTGCGCTCGTGGCTGACGGCGGTGCTGAAGAACAAGATCGTCGACACGCTGCGCCGCACCAGCAGGCACGACTCGCTCGACGACGACGAGGGCGGCGAGGGCAGCGGGCACGCCATCGCCTGCCAGCAGCCTCGCCCTGACGAGATCGCCGAGCAGCGCCAGGAGCTCGCGCGCGCACTCGCCGGAATCGACCGGCTGCCGGCGACGCTGCGCGACGCCATGCGTCTGCGCATCGTCGAAGACCGATCGACCGAGTCGGTCTGCGCCGCGCTCGGCATCAGCGAAGAGAACCTGTTCGTCCGCGTGCATCGGGCACGAAAACAGCTGCTGTCCTGATCGCACTGTCGCCACGGCGCAGCGTCTGCCCTGCCGGCGCAGTGCGCCTTATTGCCGCGAACCGACGGGATCTGCGCAAGTAGCGGCAATTTGCCCCGCAAATCGCCGCGCGAGCACGCGCCGTCCTCCCTGAAACTCGCGGCCAATCCCCGCCTCGCTTGCGAAGCGGACTTCGATTTGTCATGCAGCCTCAGGGAATTCAGGATGAACACGACACTTGCACAGCGATGCGGCCGGCGAACACTGCTCGCCGCTGCCCTGTTCTTCGCCGCGTCCGGCGCCTTCGCCGCCACGGCGACCGCCACGTTCCAGGTGACGGCCAGCGTCGCCGCCCAGTGCAACGTGGCGGCGCTCGACCTGCTCTTCGGCGCCGTCGACCCGCTCGGAGCCAACGTCGACCAGACGACGAGCGTGACGGTGCGCTGCACGAAGAACACGACCTACACCGTGGGCCTCAGCGCGGGCGCGACGGCGGGCGCCACGATCGCCCAGCGGCTGATGGCCAACGGCGCCGACACGATGAACTACAACCTGTTCACAGATCCGGCGCGGACGACGATCTGGGGCAACTCGGCAGCCGCGCCGACATGGGTCGCCGGAACAGGCACCGGGATGGGCAATCCGCAAGTGCTGACGGTCTACGGCCGCGTGCCGTCGGGCCAGACCAACCTCGCGGTCGGCAGCTATGCCGACACGGCGGTGACGGTCACCGTCACGTACTGAAGCGGGCGACGAGCGCGCCGAGCCCGCCGCGGTGAGACGGTTCGGTGCTTCGCGGGCCGCGGCCTGGCTGCTGGCCGCGTTCGGCTGGGCCGCCTTGCCGGCGTTCGCGGGGTCGTTCTCGGTGAGCCCGATCCGAATCGAGCTGGCGCCTTCGGACCGCAGCGTCGTCCTGACCATCCGCAACGACGGCAGCGAATTGACCCTGGTGCAGGCGGAGCTGATGTCCTGGTCGCAGGTCGACAATGACGACCGGCTCGAGCCGACCGACGATCTGCTCGCGTCGCCGCCGATCTTCAGCGTCGCCCCGGGCACGACGCAACTCGTTCGCATCGCCTTGCGGCGCCCTGCCGACGCCGCGCGTGAGCGCGCCTACCGCGTCATCGTCAGCGAGGTCCTCGGCAAGCCCGAGGTCGGCGTCACCGGCGCGCGGGTCGCGCTCCGGATCAGCCTTCCGGTGTTCGTCGGCGCCGGCGCGGCCGAGGTGTCGCCGCAGATCGAATGGAGCGGCGTCCGCAGCGCCAACGGCGGCCTGGCACTGACCGCTTCCAATACCGGCGCCAAGCACCTCCAGATCCGAGCGGTCGATGTCAGCAGCGACGGCACCCGTGCCGACGCCCGTTTCGCCGGTCTCTGGTACGTCCTGCCGGGCCAGCGCCGCACCATGACCATCCCGCCCACGGAAGGCCGCGCGATTTCCGCCGGTCGGGTGCGCATCAGCGCCGACACCGACGCCGGCACCCTCGCGGCCGATGTGGACCTCGGGCCGCGCTAGTCGGCCGGCACTTTCCGGGTTCGTGCTCGCCC